>NZ_JBAHZB010000017.1:5937-13142 GCF_036697315.1 Alteromonas sp. 14N.309.X.WAT.G.H12 | reverse complement strand
TCCTTGTCGGATGTGGTACCCGAAGTTGAACGTTACATGGCATGGCCCGGTCAGGCGCTAGGTTATAAGTTGGGAATGTTGACCTTTGTGGAATTAGAGCATAAGGCAAGAACAACCTTAGGGGACAAATTTGATATTCGGGCTTTCCATGATCAAATATTGTTACCGGGTGCTCGCCCCATGAGTATGGTCAAAGAAGAGGTGAATCAGTGGATTGCTGAACAGGCTGCGGCATTATAACTCTTGTGATACGCCTGCTTTAGCGTGGTTTACCATGTTTATGAGTATGAAAATACCGTTCATTTTTGCCTGAACGGTATTTTTTTTGTGTCCAGAAACATCAACTGTGTCAGTTCGACAAACGTAAATTGAATAAAAACTAAACGTTTTTTGCGAGGGATATTTAATTATTTGCTTTTTTTAAAAACTGAAAACACCGTGCTAGGCCATGTAAATAGGCCGGTTTAGAATGTTCTACATCATTGCATAGGACTCTTTGATGAGCACAATGGGTATAATTACTCAACGCAAGGTATAGGTCCATCCATACTCTCGATGTGGGGCTGGCAGTAAAATAGAGCTGTCATAAAGTCAAAGAGAATATACGGTGAAATTAGTAGACAATACCTCACAAAATACGGGTTCCGTAGTCACGCCTGAAATCGACAATACATTGCACGAAAAGCTTGCGGTGAACGACGTTTCTGGTTCGTCCCCCCACGACACGGTGCAACGCAGCGCGCCGCTTCCTGAGCATGAGCAAAAGCCTCAACTTTTTGTTGAACATACCCCGTTAGAAACTGAGCAACTGTGGACTAAACGGCTTGGAATGTTGCTTGCCGCAGAAAATAAGTTTGCAAAAGTTATGCGTTTACGTAAATCCACTTCTATAGTTTTGGTAGCGAGTGTAGGGATCAGTCTTTTTTCGCTTTATCGAGATCCTACCATGTCTCCGGTTATCTTTTGGGGGTTATTGGCCTTTGCTGCACTTGCGCTCATGGTATATCCAGCTAGCGTCATTGCTACCCGAAGTAGCCGAAAGCATCGGAATGATATCTCTCGAATGTTTTATCGAAGCAATCATGAAATTGAAACATCGGGAGGCAAATTGACGTTAATTAATAGAGCAAACTATGCAAACGTAACTCACATTAATATATGGGATGATAAATTTGGATGAATCGCAGGCTACTCGAGCCCAATATACAAGTTTGTATTTGTCTGTTCTTATCCTTGCCTCCTTGTGTTTAGGTTTTCTGCTTCTGGCGCCAGTGGATGCATTGGCTCAGCTAATCGCCTCATTTATTGTCCTCATCGTTATTTCTTTATGTACCAAAGAAGCCCGCCATACACAGCGATACCAATTCTATTTTAGAACCATCGCCTTAGTCCTCGCCATAGCCCTTACCGCTCGGTATCTATTGTGGCGTGGTATATACACCCTCTCATATGCCGATGTGCTTTCCTGTATTGTGGTTTGGTTATTGTTTATCGCAGAAATCTATGCCGGTGTAACGTCTGTTTTAGGTGCAATTGTTAACGCGTATCCACTTACTCGGCCTTTGCAAACCCTCAAAGAGGTCGATCCTGCTACCTTACCTAGCGTTGATGTGATGATCCCCTCCTATAACGAAGATGCAGCCATTTTGGAAGTCACTATTCGCGCCGCTAAAATGCTCGAATATCCCAAGGATAAGCTGCATATTCATCTGCTTGATGATGGCGGCACCGATGAAAAAATCAATGCAGAAAACCCCGTTAAATCGGCCGCGGCGAAAGCACGGCGACATGATATGCAGGCCTTGTGTCAGCGTCTGGGCATTCACTATCACACCCGTGAAAAAAATGAATTTGCCAAAGCCGGTAACGTAAATAGTGCAATACAAAATACCCATGGTGATCTTATTGCGATTTTAGATGCCGATCATGTCCCGACCACGGATTTTCTCGATAGAACTGTGCCCTGGATGTTGAAAAACAAAAAGGTATTTCTGGTACAAACCCCCCATTTTATGGCCAACCCTGATCCCGTTGAACGAAATTATTTTACTGCCTTTTCCTGTATGCCGTCTGAAAATGACATGTTTTACGGCACCATCCAAAAAGGTTTGGATTATTGGGGCAGTTCCTTCTTTTGTGGTTCCGCTGCGTTATTGCGTCGTGAGCATCTTGATCTGGTTGGCGGTATCTCCGGTGAATCCATTACTGAGGATGCAGAAACCGCCTTGGATCTGCATAAAATGGGGTATGAATCTGTGTATGTGGATCGGCCCATGGTATCAGGTCTGGCACCGGAAACCTTCGACGCCTTTATACAGCAACGGATGCGTTGGGCGCAGGGCATGACACAAATTCTCCTATTGAAAAAGCCGTATAAAACCCAAGGCCTTAAGTGGTATCAGCGGGTGGGCTACATGAGTTCAATCATGTTTTGGCTATTTCCTTTTGCCCGCGTGATTTTCATCCTTATGCCTTTAGCATACCTGGTATTTGGCTTACAGGTTTATCAGGCTTCGTTATTGGAAGTCATCGCCTTTACCATTCCTCATGTTGTGGGGGCTTACATGGTCTCTACCATGCTCTTTGGCCGCACTCGTTGGCCGCTGGTTTCTGAACTGTACGAACTATTGCAATGCATGTTTTTGTTACATGCCTTGGTGAAGGTTTTGATAAAACCGCGAGCGCCGTCTTTTGTGGTCACCCCTAAAGGAGAGAGTTTAGACAAAACCTATGTGTCGCCCCTCTCCAGTGTCTTTTACTGGCTGCTATCCTTGTTAGTTATTGCCTTTTTTGCCGGTGTTTACAAGCTAGTGACAGAGCCTTTGTTGTGGGAACTCACCGTGGTGGTGATGTTGTGGAATGGCTTTAACCTGCTACTTTTATTATCTGTTCTAAGCGTATTGTTAGAGCGTAAACAAGTGCGTAAGCAGGCCCGATTACCGGCCACCAACAGTGTTGTTTTACACATGGAAAACGAGCAAGGCTGGGTCGGCCACTTAATGGATCTATCCCTAGGTGGTGCAATGTTGCGCTTGAAAGGCGAGGGGACAACAGTCTCTGAGCACGCGGTGTTAAGATCATGGTCCCATGCGTTGAATCGCTATGTGAACCTTCCTGTCATTGTATTGGACTTCGATAAAAAACAAAACACCTTGCGGGTACGTTTTGTTCCCGAAACAGAAGAGCAAAAAAACGAACTGGTGGCATTTACCCTTTGTGATAGCCGCAGGTGGTTGTCGTTTCAACGCCGGCGTATGCGAGAAGTTTCATATTGGTTCGGCGCAAAGCACGTACTGGGGGTTGGACTTAAACCCGTTTATTTACACACGCTCGTATTGGTGGGCAGACTCGCCCGTAAATCTGGCTTAATGGCTTCACCGGTAAAGGATAAACAATGAAGAACAATTGGCTTACGTTTTTTATGCTGCTTGGCATATCACTAACAGCCCATGGGCAATCCCACGTCTATAAACTGTCTGATTTTGTTGCTGGCGATAGTATTGTGCGTTTGACGGGGTCGTCGGCATCGCTTGAGGTAGCCATTCCTTTGTCATCAGTGGCTGAAATTGAACGTGCCATTGTACAGCTGGACGTCACCAGCTCTCAGGCATTACTTAAAGACCGATCTCAGCTATTCGTGCGCTTTAACAACGCCACCATTGGCCAGATTGCCTTTGATCCAACGCGTCCTGCGCTGACCTCCGAGGTTATGATCCCCAAATCATTATGGCGTAAGGGCTTCAATACCCTAAGTTTGTCGGTCAGTCAGCACTATGCGAATCAGTGTGAAGATGGCGGGGCCTCGGAGTTGTGGAGCGAAATCAATCTCTACAATTCTACCCTTACCGTGGAAAATACTGTCAACGATAATCGTTTTACCCTGAACGAATTAAGTGGCTTTTTCAATCCGGGGATCGGCGGGCAGCGCGATGTGCAGCTTTATACCGCCAGTGAACCGAATCCATCGGTGATAGAACACACCTTGCCGTTAATTGCGCAGGCATTAGCACTGAGAAACCAATACCAGCCCTTGGTGGTGAAACATGCCGTGTTTGCCGATAACGGCGGGTTACCCACTTTAGAAGATGACGCCCAAGACACGTGGAGCGAAGAAACGCTGAACCGTTACCGGCGCTCGGCTTGGTATCTTGATGCAGACAGTCGTGACCGTGTTCATGTGCTGGTGGGGACAGCCCAAGCATTAACGCCGGTACTGACTGAGGATGAGAAAAAGCAAATAGACGGGCCTTTTTTAAAAGCCCAGCGTACCCCAGCTTTTGTCATAGGGGATGAGGTGATTGTACCGGCAAGTTATCGTTTAATCGTTAGCGGCACAAGCGATGACCAAGTGCAAGACGCGGCGACGATATTGTCGGTCATGGATGATGCGATTAATGTGACTTCCCAGGTAAAAATAGTGTCACATACGAATACTACTGCCTCAAGCTTGCAGCGCAATCGTATACTTATGCCTGACAACCATTATACCTTTGAAGATATGGGGGTCAGTAGTGCTGTTTTTCGCGGTAAGGGCAGTTTTAATAAGCGGGTATCATTTCGCTTACCGGCGGATTTCTATGTCATCGAAAATGCCAGCGTCGATTTGCTGTTGGATTTTGGTTATGGCGCCAGTATTGGGCCGGGCTCGGTGATGAATGTCACCGTTAACGGCGAGTTTGTACATGGATTGGCGCTGGATAACACACATGGGCAGGTATTTCGCAATTATAAGCTGCGTATCCCGGCACGTACCTTTAAAGGCGGCGTTAATATCATTGATCTTGATGTCGTATTAAATGCGCCCCTTGCGGGCGTTCCTTGCAGCATTGTTGCAAGCAATCATCTTGCATTTCAGTTAAATAATTCCTCCGCCATCATACTGCCTGATGCAGGTCACGTGTCAGTGCAGCCGGACCTGTCTTTGTTTTCCCAAACCGCTTATCCCTTCGCGCGCTTTGCTTCGGCGCCGCATACTATCGTCGCGGTGCCCTCCCATGCATTTTTCGACAGTGCATTAACATTAATTGGAAAGCTGGCACAGGTTGCCCAGACGCCGCTGTTGAATATCCGGGTTTCCGTTGGTACTCAGGTGAGTGAAGAGGGCTCTACTATTGTCTTGGGTACACCGGATTCCTTGAGTGAACTAGAACAAACTCAGTTTAGTACTGCCATCGCGTCCACCCAGAAATGGTCTTACCGATTACAAAACACGCTGTATAACCACATTCGTACCATGACAAACGACAAGTCGTTTAGAGGCATGGAGGTTGATGGCTATACGGTGCAAGAAAGTGAGTTAGGTGAGCAGGGGATTTTACTTGCCCAGGCCCACCCCCTTTCCTCAGAAAAGGACACGTTATTTATTCTCGCTGCGCAAACCCCGGATGTGTTAAATGAACGAGTCAAAGATCTCATCAGCTTGTCGTTATGGGGGCAACTGGCCGGCGATTTCTTCGCTTGGAAAGACAACTTAGCACCAACGTTAGCAATGCAGGTTTCGTCAAAATATGAGGTAGGTGAAACCGAGGACAGGTGGCTGTATTTACGCTTATGGTTCTCCAATCATCCTTGGTATTGGCTGATAGGTTTTATTGTGGCCGTGTTAGCCATTAGTACGGTGCTTTACTTCCTGTTGAAACGTCGCAATAAAGAGATTCAAAAGTCATGGTAATGAACGTTGTTAAGTGGCTGGCATTGGTACTGATCATGTTGCTCAGCGCCTGCAGTAAATCACAGAATAGTGAATTTGCCACAGCATTTATCACTTACAAAGCCCTCTTTATTGATCACGGGCGGGTGGTGGATAGTGGCAATGAGAATGTCTCCCACAGTGAGGGACAAGGATATGGCATGTTGTTTTCCGTGGCGGCAGACGACAAGGCCACCTTTGATAACCTTTGGACCTGGACCAAATCCACGCTACAAAAGGAAAGTGGACTTTTTAGTTGGCGCTATCGTCCTTGTCCATCCCAAGACAGAACATGTATTGATGATGTCAACAATGCCTCCGATGGCGAGCTACTCATTGCCTGGGCCTTACTTCGTGGTGCTAAAAAGTGGCACCAGACAAGTTATCAAGACGAAGCGAGAATTATCATTCAGGCGGTGGAAAAAAGGCTACTTGTTGCGGATGAAAACCATACGTTTTTGCTGCCGGGGGAGTATGGATTTAATGATGGAAGCTCGGAAAATAGCCTTGATAACCTGCAACTTAATTTATCTTATTGGGTCTTTCCCGCGCTGTTGGAGATGGCAAGGTATTCCCAACACCCCGAACGTTGGCAATCCCTTTTTGATAGTGGTGTGGTACTGATGGCAAAAGCACAATTTACCGCACACCGTTTGCCGCCAGATTGGCTGAGGTATCAGCAGTCAGAAGTCACCCTTAATAAGGTCATTTTACCGGTTTATGGTTTTAATGCCGTTCGTATACCGCTTCACATAGTTTGGGCGGGGGAAGCGATTTCGCAAACTGAGCGCCGTCAATTACTGGCGCCGTTTCGTTTGTGGTGGGAGCAAGCCGATACCCCAGCAACCTTAAATCTTATTACCGAAGAAAGGGCAACATACCCTATGACCGCCGGAATGCGAGCGGTGACGGAGGCGGTAAGGTGTTTAACCGAAGAGCACGTTCCGACCTGGCCTAAGATGGACAGAAACATGGATTACTATTCAGCAAGTTTGACCATGCTTTCCATGTTAGCGGTGGCAGATAGAAAATCATGAGTATCAAAATGAATCAAGTCTACCTAAGGGGGCTTACGCTAGCAGTAGGCGCCTTGGTAGGTGTGGCATTTGCTCAAACAACAACCTACAAAGAAAAGGATTCCACTGTGATTGCGCCTGAACAAAGGGCGCCGGATCTCACCGGTTTGTGGTATCACATCAATGAGCGACATATCGCGCTGGCCAACAGTGAATTTCAACGTTTGCAAGGGGCCTATCCGAACTGGCAGGTACCGGCGGATGTACAAATGGAGCTGGACAGAATTAATGGCCGTTTAGCTGATCAAAGCACCATCACGCCAGCACTTGAAACACCCGTATTCACAGCCAAAGAAGAAGCGTTAAACACCGACCAAGGGGCGAGCCCTGAACAAGTGCTGTTAGAACAATTTGCACAACTTAGCCCCCAAGAAAAGAAAGCGATGGATAATGACGCCTTTGCAACTTTAATTGGGGTTGGCCAATTAAAGTTGCAAAGG
>NZ_JBAHZB010000017.1:0-5927 GCF_036697315.1 Alteromonas sp. 14N.309.X.WAT.G.H12 | reverse complement strand
GTGTTGGCCATACCTTGCATCGTGCTGATTTTTATTTGCTATTGGGGTGGGCTGCACTGGATAGAGGGCAACTGGACATTGCACAACAGCAGTTTGAGCGTGCTACGGCAGTGGCTAAAGAAAAAGAAGATAAACAGTCGGCAGAGCAGGGCGCTAACAGTCTATATCGTATAAAAACACAACAGGCGCTTAATACGCATAATATACCATTGCTGCAAACACTGTTAAACGGCGACCATGGCGACCTTGTCTTATCGGTCATTGAAGGGGCTGCCTGGCAACAGTACAAGGCGCAAAAATATAGTGGTGCCCATGAATTATTTACCCTCATTGAACATCAGGAAGGACAGTATTTGAGTTTGTGGTCCCAAGGTCGTCGTCAACAAGCGGCTGATTTGGCATGCCAAATCAACACCAAGGTATTTATTCAGCGGTGTGCAGAGAGTTTCGCTCAACAGCAATTTGATTTTTACCAGGATCATCAGTACAAAAAAAGTATCCATGCGGCACAACAATTACAGCAAGTGCGCCCACTTAGCGTGGATGAGCAAAGTCTTTTAGGTTGGGCGGCCACCAAAGACGGGCAATCACACATCGCTACTGCAGCCTTTGAAACCGTTTTGCATCATTCCCCCGATGACGAGGTCATTGCAAAGGAACTTATCCGCCTGAACGAGAACAACAAGGATGTACTTGAACAACTGTCAGCCCGTTTTGACGCTATAGATCGAATTCGACGGGCCAGTGTTGCCGAAAGGACTTGGTGGCGTAAACAATTTTTATTGGCCTACTTGAGTGGCGATAAACGAATTACCGATGCGCAAACCCGAGATAGTTTTAGTGTGATTTATGGGGTAACCACACGTTCCCGCTCAGGAGAGCAAGGGCTTGGCAACTTTGATGTATTGACCCAAACCATTGGCATTGGCGATGTCTACCATAATTGGCAGTGGCATGTGGGGTTGGACGTGGTTCAGTTTTATACCGGTGAGGTGCAACAAAACGCGTGGTTTGCAGACGGCCAGTTGTCGACTCCCTTTAACGGGATCACTGGGTTTGAAGATCAGAACATACGTGGCGAACTGTCCTATCAAGCAAAGGATTGGAATTTTTACACCCATGTTAATTACGGTATGTTTGACCAACCGGTAGATACTAACCTTACCGGCCAACTTTCGGCCAGTTGGTTTTTACCTAAGGTGACCCTGGCGGCGTCGGTGATCAGAAAGGCCAAAGAAGACAGTATGCTTAGCCAAACCGGTACCTATAACGCCAACCATGAACAGCCGTGGGGATATGTGATGGAAGACCAGGTTACATTGTTAGCCGCCTATGGGCTGACTCACAACCTGTCATTATCCGGTACATTGCAACTGAGTCGGTTAACCGGTGAGGGGGTAAAAGATAATAATGGGTTTTCCCTTAGAACTGATTTAGCGTACAACTTGGCTGAGCGGGTGTCCCCCATACTGGACTATTGGCGGGTAGGGCCCTTTGTGAGTTATACGGCGTACAGTCATAATTTAAGTGGCTTTACTTATGGAAATGGTGGCTATTTTAGTCCGGATTACTTTGTCAGTGTGGGGGCCTATACAGAATTACTTACCCTAGAAACCCAAAGATGGCAGGTGAAACTAAAAGGCGCTTTGGGTGTCTCTCGGTTTGAAGAGCAAGATGAACCACGGTTTCCTCTCTCTACACCGGAGGAGTTGAGTGGCGATAGTCCCTCATTAGGGGACAACCAAACCACCGGCGCAAGTGGCAATTTAATGGCAGAAGGGCAATACCGATTAACTAAAAACTGGATCGTTGCCGGTTATGTTGGGAAAGCTTTTGCCGTGGAATATCAGTCATTTGAGGCCGGTATACAAATAAGATGGCGTGGTGGCAAAGGGAATGGCGTACTCAGCGATGAGTTACTTTTATCCTCCCCCCGTTTAAGTGGGTTTGCCCTTTAAGTGGTATAAAAAAATCCCCTGGTAGTCTTGTCGGCATTTCAACTATTAAGCAATACTTTTAAATAGAAACTTAATAATTCTGCGTTTTAAATCGAAGGCAATGTAAAGTCAAATTCGTCTAAACGTCTGTTTTTAGTCAGCTTAATGTAAAAGTATGAGGTTTTATGGTTATAGTACTTATCTACAGAGACATATGATTATCATTTTCCATATCGAACAGTTTTAGCCAGTTAGTTACACTCCTTCTCATATTAGGACCCAGCTGTTTTCCGTTATTAGATTAATGCAGCGACATCGGGCCTAAAACGATAGAGAAGGATGTAAATATGTTAACCCTTTCCCAATTTCGCGAGAGTTATCCGTTGCAATTGGAGTGTTCCCTGGCAACAGGTTTCAGCCCGCAAACGCTGTTACGAATGTCTGCGAAATTTAGCGGTGGTGATCCTTTTAGTCGGTTTGTGGCAAAAACAGCAAACAGTGCCCGGCCTGTTCACTTTCTTGGTCATGACAAAAGTTTAAATGCCAGCGTTTCGAATCTGTGTGATATCAGTAAACAGATTGCCGATATCGAAGACCGGTTGGGTCTGTCGTATCAGGCTATTTTGGAAAAAATTGCCGGTGCTTATAATGAAACTCAGGTCAGTAAAATATTTGATCTACAAGCGCCTAGCCCATGGGAAGATGTGTCCCGTAAAGAGTTGCAGGCTTTATTAAAAGAATTGCACTTTTGGATCTTGTATATCAACGATTTGGACATTGCCACAAAAGATATCTGTTCGGCAAAAAGCTTACATTATTTTTTACGCCGCCATCCGGTAGCAGGGTGTCAAATCTTGGCGGATATTATTGTGTTAAACAACGAGAGCTGGGATATTGATGAAACCCAGTATCCTAAGTTGCTTGAAGGCCTTTTACTTAAAGATAGTGATTGTATTTTACGCTGGATTGAACAACCTGAGCTCATTGCCCAGTTTAATGTACGTTCCAAGATCCCTTATCAGTCCATGTGGTCATGGTTGATGCTGTCTATGGCGTCACGTACCTATGGGTATACCAGTAATCTGTGGGCCACCCGGACTCAGTGGAAAAAACAAGGCTACAAACTGCGAAAAGATGCGGTGCCAGCACCGGTGTTTCACTATTATTCTATGTCCTCATCGGAATTGTCTTTGCATGACGGTGACGGTGATGAGGGTAGTGCCCAGTCTGGTTATCGTATACAACTGGTATACAACGCCAGTTGCTTAACCAATTTCAACGCCTTGTCCTATGAAGAGGGCGAGGTCTCTCCCTTGTCGTTGTTAAAAGATCGACTACAACGCATGGAGGTGGATATTCGGGAAGGGCAAGCTGCCTGTTGGCATCCCAAAGAGGATTATATTGAAATGCCGCCGGTGACCGGTTTATACGCCAAACATATGACCGAAGCCTATTATGCCACCCTGTTGCCCTTACTGATGAAATGGGCTGGCCATCCTAAACGGATGAATGTGGGCGGTCATCTTACCCATCCGGTGCAGTTTGATGCATTCTCGACCCTGGTCAGTGAGTTGGGCAGTGCCAATTTGGCGGTGAGGTTTGGTTTAGATCGCAAACCCTGTCAAACCAGTGTTCAACGAATCGGAAACTGGCTAGATGAACTGGCGCCGCTTGCCCGGTTTGAGATTGTTGCCGAGGCATCGGATTGTGCAAACCAAGTTTGTCAGTATCTTTTGCCTGAAGAGCGGTAAAAAAACACCATTTTAGCTAAAACGGTGGCAATGGCGTTAAATTTGTTTAAAAAATAAACATTCATAGGCGTGTCAGTCGCCTTTGGCTTGCCCGGATCCTGGATTTTGGTAGAGTTGTGATCTCGTTCCTCCTTGCGTCGCAAGGGGGAAGCGGGATACTCACTATAACTTCAGGATATGCTACATGACAGAATCGTGCTTTCGTATGAAAGGCACCACACTTACCAGCATAGTGTTGGAAGTCATTCAGTTTGAACCCGATGAATTCGAAACCCAACTGGCTGCGAAGGTTGCCAGTGCGCCCCACTTTTTTACCCGCTCATCGTTGATCATTCATCTTGGTTTACTCTTGTCGGCCACTGAATTTGAGTTGCTTGTGGTCTTGTGTCGCCGCCATGGTTTGCAACCTATGGCGGTAAAAGGGATCACCGAGGAGCTCAAAGCAGTGATCCAAGATTTAGGTATGGCGGATATAAGTCAGAGTAAACTGAGCGAAAAAGCCTTAGCGCCGCGCTCAGAAAAAAAAGCGACCACGGCGGATGCTGCTAACCGTGAGGTAAAAAAGGAAGAAAAAACACCCCCACCATCGGCCTCACCAGCTGATACCTTTAAACCTGCGAAAATTGTTTCTCGTCCTGTGCGCTCAGGACAGCAAGTTTATGCAGAAGGGTGTGATTTGGTTATACTTGGTGCCGTCAGCGAAGGTGCTGAAATATTGTCTGATGGAAACATCCATGTTTATGGTACCTTACGGGGGCGGGCATTAGCCGGCGTAAAAGGGAATACCGCGGCCCGCATTTTTTGTCATACGATGGAAGCGGAATTGGTCTCCATTGCCGGACGATTTGTGATGCAGGAAAACATACAACAACAGTGCTGGAAGCAACCGGCACAGGCTTATTTACATGAGGATGCTTTGGTGGTGGAAAAACTACACTGATCAAAGCACCACACGTTTGGGGATTGAAAATGGCGAAAATAATTGTAGTTACATCAGGCAAAGGTGGGGTGGGTAAAACCACATCCAGTGCTGCTATTGCAACAGGGCTGGCTTTAGCCGGTCATAAAACCGTGGTGATTGATTTTGATGTGGGCTTGCGAAACCTTGACTTGATCATGGGGTGTGAGCGTCGCGTTGTGTATGATTTTGTTAATGTGATCAATGAAGAAGCCACGTTAAATCAGGCGCTGATTAAAGATAAGCGCACCAATAACCTGTTTATTCTGCCGGCCTCTCAAACGCGTGATAAAGACGCGTTGACGATGGAAGGCGTACAGAAAGTTCTGAACGATTTAGCTGAAGATTTTGAATTTATCATTTGTGATTCACCGGCGGGGATCGAACAAGGGGCACAAATGGCCCTTTATTTTGCCGATGAAGCCATTGTTGTCACTAACCCAGAAGTTTCTTCGGTACGGGATTCCGATCGTATTTTGGGCATTTTACAAAGTAAATCCATGCGTGCTGAGCAAGGGAAGTCAGTGAAAGAACACTTACTGTTGACCCGTTATAATCCCCAGCGCGTAGAAACGGCCGAGATGCTAAGCGTGGCAGATGTGGAAGAAATTCTGGCGGTACCGCTACTTGGCGTGATCCCAGAGTCAGAAGCGGTGCTAAAAGCATCGAACCAAGGGTCCCCCGTTATTCTTGATGATACATCCAATGCCGGTCAAGCTTATGCTGACGCGGTCAAGCGATTGCTAGGAGAAAACGTTGAACATCGTTTTCTTGATGTCGAGAAAAAAGGATTCTTCAAGCGATTGCTAGGAGGTAAGTAATGGGTATATTCGATTATCTGCTGAAGAAAGGGAAGCCAAATACCGCGGCCGTTGCCAAAGAACGGTTGCAGATCATCGTTGCCCATGAACGCAGAAAGCGTTCTCAACCTGACTATATACCCATGATGCAACAGGAAATATTGCAGGTTATCCGCAAATACGTGGAAATTGCTGAGGATGATGTGTCGGTACAACTGGACAACAGTGACGACTGCAGTGTGCTGGAGCTCAATATCACCATACCGGAACGTTAAGTTTTTCATTACACAGATAAAGGGCTCTCGGGGCCCTTTTCTTTTATATGTTGTTGTAATTGTACAAAGAATGCCGGAAATTGGTGGTTCAGCTCGTCATAAAGGGGCATCACGTCGTCAAGGCTATTGGCGAAATTGTTGTCAAATCTAACACGGGCAGCCGTGCGTTGTATCACCTCATCCACACCCTCAAGGGTGCGATAAAC
>NZ_JBAHZB010000179.1:3322-3835 GCF_036697315.1 Alteromonas sp. 14N.309.X.WAT.G.H12 | reverse complement strand
GGCCACGCTGAAAAATTAGTGGTCATGGCCTCAAAACAAACGGTCTCTGACGCCATTGGTTGTGCACAAAATGCCTTTGCCAATTGGCGCAATACGCCGGTGAACAAGCGCGCTCGAGTGATGTTCGCCTTTAAAAGCTTGTTAGAAAAACACGCCGATGACATCGTTGCCTTAATTGGTGCAGAGCACGGCAAAATCAGTCATGACGCCGCTGGGGAATTACAGCGTGGTATTGAAAATGTGGAATTCGCCTGCGCAGCGCCCCAACTTTTGAAAGGCGAACACAGCAAAAACGTGGGGCCAGGTATTGATTCTTGGAGCGAATATCAACCCCTTGGCGTGGTAGCAGGTATTACCCCATTTAATTTTCCCGCCATGGTGCCGTTATGGATGTTTCCCCTCGCCATCGTTTGTGGCAACACCTTTGTGCTCAAGCCCTCAGAGCGGGATCCTAGCTGTGCCCTCTATCTTGCTAAACTCTTACAACAAGCCGGTTTACCCGATGGGGTATTT
>NZ_JBAHZB010000179.1:0-3312 GCF_036697315.1 Alteromonas sp. 14N.309.X.WAT.G.H12 | reverse complement strand
GGTCAATGGTGATAAAGACGCTGTTGATAGCATTTTAACGGATACACGCATAAAAGCAGTTAGCTTTGTGGGCTCAACCCCTGTTGCCGAATACATTTATACCCAAGCCAATGCCAATGCAAAACGCTGCCAGGCCTTAGGTGGCGCGAAAAACCATGCCATCGTCATGCCCGATGCCGATATTGATAACGCGGTTAATCAACTATTAGGTGCCGCTTTTGGCTCCTCAGGGGAACGCTGCATGGCCTTATCTGTGGTGGTTGCCGTCGGTGATGATGTGGCCGACACGCTGGTCGACAAACTGCAAACCGCCATGACCAGCTTAAAAGTGGGGCCTTATAACGATGCAAGCAATGACTTTGGGCCGCTTATTACCTTACAACACAAAGAAAAAGTCGCAGGCTATATCAACAGTGCAGCTGAGGAAGGCGCCAACATTGTGGTAGATGGGCGTAATCCTCACGTTGCAGGTTTTGAAAATGGCTTTTTCCTTGGCGCCACCTTGATCGACAACGTCACCCCCACTATGGCGAGCTATCAGGCAGAAATTTTTGGTCCGGTATTGCAGGTGATGCGGGTAAACACGATGGAAGAAGCCATGCAGCTAATTGATGATCACGAATATGGCAACGGCACCTGTATTTTTACCCGCGACGGCGAAGCTGCGCGCTATTTTTCTGATCATATTCAAGTTGGCATGGTAGGCATTAATGTGCCCCTGCCCGTGCCCGTTGCTTATCATAGTTTTGGTGGCTGGAAACGTTCATTGTTCGGTGATTTACACGCCTATGGCCCTGATGGCGTACGCTTTTACACAAAACGTAAAACCATTACCCAACGCTGGCCATCCAGTGGCGTAAGAGAGGGCGTGAGCTTTTCTTTTCCCAGCTGATAATAAGCATTTTAAATCCCGAGCCATTCGTAAACCGGCAATAAATTTGCATAATTTTTCATCTTTGCAAGCCAGACAAGCCCTGTAAGGAATAATGATCGTGGATAACGCTGATAAACACACCATGACAAAACCAACCCACTATGACAGCGATCTCTGGAATGAAGATCTCGCCCCCACTTGCAAAGCAAGCAGAACCTGGGACTGGAAAGACTACGCGGCCTTGTGGGTCGCCATGGTGGTTTGTGTCCCCACTTATTTGCTTTCTGCGGGTCTGGTGTCAGAAGGCATGAATTGGTATCAAGCGGTGATCACCGTGTTATTGGGGAATCTCATTGTATTAATACCTATGATGCTGATTGGCCACGCAGGCGCCAAATACGGTTTGCCCTTTCCCGTACTACTACGCAGTGCTTTTGGTACTAAAGGTGCCAAAATTCCTGCACTGGCCAGAGGATTAGTGGCATGCGGCTGGTTTGGTATCAATACCTGGGTGGGCGGCAGTGCTATTTATGTAATATTAAACAGCCTAAGCGGCGATACCTTTGTCGGTCAGCCCCTTCCTTTACTGGGTATCGATTTAACCCAAACCTTATGTTTTTTTGCGTTTTGGGCAATGCATTTAGTGTTTATCAAATACGGCACCGAATCCATTCGCTGGCTAGAAACCTTTGCTGCACCCTTTCTGATCTTAATGGGCTTGGTGCTACTCGGTTGGGCATACTTGCAGGCCGGTGGTTTTGGTGAAATGCTGTCATCGCCCTCTCAGTTTGTAGCAGGCGGCGTAAAAGAAGGACAATTTTGGCCGGCATTTTTTGCTGGCCTCACCTCAATGGTGGGTTTTTGGGCCACCATGGCGTTGAACATTCCCGACTTTACCCGTTTTGCCAAATCACAAAAAGATCAAATGGTCGGTCAGGCCATCGGCTTGCCAATTCCCATGGCCCTGTTTGCCTTTATCGGTGTGGCCGTCACCTCTGCCACCGTCACTATTTACGGAGAAGCGATTTGGGATCCCATCGCCCTTGCCGGGCGTATGGGTGGCCTTGGCGTGGTGTTGGCTTTAGCCGCCCTCGCCCTTGCGACACTCACCACAAACTTAGCTGCCAATATGGTGGCTCCCGCTTACGGGTTCTCCAATATGGCCCCCTCGAAAATAAGCTTTAAGCTGGGCGGCTATATTACCGCCGGTATCGGCGTGGCCATATTTCCGTGGAAACTACTGGAAACCGCCGGCGGCTATTTATTTACCTGGTTAACCGGTTACTCGGCACTACTAGGGCCCATTGCCGGGATCTTAATAGCCGATTACTTTCTTTTACGAAAATCCACACTCAACATAGATGCACTGTTTCAGCACAATGGCGAGTATGGCGTAAATAATGGCTGGAATAAGGCCGGAATCTTTGCCCTGATCATAGGTGTATTGCCCAATATTCCCGGCTTTTTACACGCTGCAGGCTTTATTGCCTCTGTCCCCACAATCTTCGATAGCCTTTATGCTTATGCCTGGTTTGTTGGGTTATTGGTGGCAAGTGCCGTGTACTTGGTGCTGTCAAAACGGACAACCACCGTAGTAGAAAATAGCCAGGCAATGCTGTAACTGACAACATACCGCTAACAGCTAGGTTAGCGGTATGTTTTTTCCCAAAAAGACTCGCCTAAGCAATCATAATAGGGACGCGGTTGAACCCGCCAAGAGGCGCAACTTCGCGAACAGACTGTTCATTCGATGCCGGTAAGATCTTCTGCCCCGTCGATAACAAGGCTTGTACCATAATGCGCAATTGCCATGTTGCCAGTAATCGACCGGGACAAACGTGTTTACCTACCCCATAAACCAAATTATTCGGCCTATTTTTTACTGGGTTAAAATCATTGTCACCAAAGACTAATTCATCCCGATTTGCTGAGGTCCAATGTAACTTTATTTTACTTCCACTGGGAATATCCTGCCCGCCAATGTGTACCGGGCAGGTAGTCACTCGTCGATTCGAGATAAAGGGATCATCCATACGCAACACTTCATCAATGAATGCTTCCACCTCTTCATCCCCTGCCAACTGGAGTTTCAACGCAAGCTCGGGGTGATTGGCAATGTAGTGAAGGATCACCCCAACACATAAGGCAATAGAGCCCAAATCACCCCCTGTCCAATTACGTAAAATGGAAATCACTTCTTGGTCTGTGAGCAAGCGGCCCTCAAAGGTGGTACGACATAGGTGAGCGGTAACGTCATCATATCGCGCATTGCTATTTTGCCGCGGACGGAGCTCAGACAGTATGATGTCGTCAAATTCTTGCGCCACCTGCGCTAAAACTTCTTTGTTACCGGCTCGGGTCGCTTTATGGTGATCTTTCATCCATGCCAATAGTCGGGGCTCTAGTGCCTCTGACCAGCCCAACCATCGGCATTGGGC
>NZ_JBAHZB010000178.1:0-3930 GCF_036697315.1 Alteromonas sp. 14N.309.X.WAT.G.H12 | reverse complement strand
TTCTCCTGTTTTTATCAATGATTTAATTTTAAAGGCTTGGTTTAAGAATTGAAGAACGGTCTAAAATGATCGCTTACACAATAATGCCGTTTGTTTTGTTTGAAATATAAATGTATTGCTTAAGTCAGGGAGTCAGTTAATCAAGGCGTAATAAGTGACTACAAGCTGCCCTAAGCCTTGCCTTTGTGTTGGCCTTTGTGTTGGCTCAAGGTAACGTAATGATTGGCTGTAGATTGTTTCAGGTGGCTTGTAGAACGTAGAGAGAAGGCATACGGGGGGGAAATTCGATTGCCTTTATATCAAAATACCCACTCAGATTTTTGTAGTGAAAACTTTTTGATTAACTTTTAGACAACGCTACGTGAAATCTGAATGACTTCCTTTAGTCTTCCCTTGCTTCATTCACGTAGCGTTGTCTATTTATCAATCAACCTATTCACTGAATAAACATTTTTAGGCAATCAGCCTTATGTATCTTCTCAACATACTGCCACAGTTCATCCTTGTTCTTGTACTTACTATATAGGTTATAAGTCAATGACAACTGCTTGTGACCTGCTAGCTTCGTAGCGATGTCTTCAGGGCAACCTACTTGCTCTAGTGCTGTCGCAAAGTGACCTCTAAATGAGTGTAAGCCTGTCTTGTAGCCTTCCACTTGGTCAAAGTCCTTAGTTAACTTACCAAACTTAGATGATATGCTATTCACTGCTTCATTAGCTCCAATGGTGGCATTACCTACTTCAGGGAATAACCAAGGTGAACCACCAGCTTTAGCGATAGCTTCAACTATAAGAGGCTTTATGATTGGGCATACGGGAACAATACGTTGTGCATTGATCGTCTTACCTTCTCTTACCTCAAAGAATAAGCGACCATCTACATCAACAAACTGTTCAGTTTTAGCTAATGCTAGTTCACTGAGTCTTGTGCCAAGGAACGGTAACAGTCTAGGTAACATATGCAATGTATATGGATAAGCCCAAGTAGGTGTGTTAAGCCTACTGTATTCAGTCCTAGAGAGAATCTTAGTTATCTCTGAGTCATTGAAGTTACGGTAATGTAGTGGCTTACTTTTCTTCTTACTTGCTTCAACCTTACAGTTAAGCCAAGGATTATTACCTTTAGCTTTCTCACGTGTTAAACCCCAACGCCATAGCTCTTGTAGCTTAGACTTGTAGTGTGTCACTGTATTAGCTGATTTGCCTGTATCAAGTAGTGCATCAAGGAATATTTGAGCCTGACCAGACGTTACATTCATCGGTAAGTCATCGCGCCCTATAACAGCTATGAGAGCCTTAACAGCGGTATTCAGTGTTGTAATGTACTTGGTGTTCTTCTTGTCCTTAGCCCATGTAGACCATTCTTCAGCTAATTCATTTATTGATGGGTAATACAATGTTGGTATATCACCTGTCATTGCAGCCTTCCAAGCGGCATATACTACTGGATTAGTTTTATCTTCTGGATTCTCTATGACAACCTCAAGGTCAGCTTCTTCCATTGGATGATAATCACCATCAGTAGCCACCTCACCTTCACGTTCTAAACGCTCTCTACGCCAAGGCATGTAATACTCATAGAACTTATCCTTCTCTGAGTCTTTACGCTTAGAACTGGCTAGCTCCATTTCAATATCAGCATTAATGGAATTACGTTTTAAGATAGCCTCATGGTAACTATGAGTATTAAGGGTACGTTGTATATATTCAGTGCCGTACTTGTCTTTAAGTAGAGTTGGAGTCTTACGCCTGTATAGCCATAAACCTGAAGAAGCTCTTTTAAGATATTTCTTATCCACTAATCACTAACCCATGAATGAATCAAATACTAGATATGCGCTGAAAAGTGACCCAAAAGGTGACCCAAAAGTGACCCAAAAGGTGACCCAAAAGGTGACCCAAATAGTGCCCCTAGGGTAAATCCAGTGCATGAATGAGTGTACAGTTTTAGAGGGATACAGGCTGTAAGTCAAGCCAGATAAGGGGAGTAGGAAAGTTGGTCGGTGTGAGAGGATTTGAACCTCCGACCCCTGACACCCCATGACAGTGCGCTACCAAGCTGCGCCACACACCGACCGAAAGAGCCGACAAGTCTACTTATTTTTATGCACTTTGCAACGACAAATATAGCATTTTTAATCTAAGCGTCTAAATGATAATCAAATTGACCTATTCTTCTCCAGTTTCGGCTTAACTTACCTGTCTATCCTCACCTTTTCTCTCTGGTTTAACCTCATTGAAGGGTAACTAAGCATACTGCGGTCACCACAAATGCCACCAGCACATTTAGCATTATGCCTTCGCGCGCCATGGTTTTGATATTAAATACACCCGTTGAATAAGCAATGGCGTTAGGGGCTGTGGCCACCGGTAACATAAATGCGCAACTTGCACTAATGGCCGCGGGTATCATGAGCAGTTTAGGATCCACCCCCACACCCGCCCCTGCGGCAGCCAAAATCGGCATTAACAAGGTGGCCGTCGCCGTATTTGAGGTAATTTCCGTTAAGAAGGTAACAAACAAGCAAATAAACAGAACAAGCAAGACAACCGGCATGGAAGAAAGCGCTGTCATCCACTGCCCCATCACCATACTTAACCCCGAAGCGCTAAAGGCTTTAGCAATACAAATTCCGCCAGCAAACAATAACAACATGCCCCAGGGGATATCGTTGGCGGTATCCCAGTCCAACAACTTTTCACGTTTGTGACCACTATTTACCATAAACATGGCAACCACACCGGCCACGGCAATAGTACTATCACTGATGGTAGTAATATCTAACCAACCCGTCCAAAAAGGTCTAAATACCCAACCCAAGGCTACGGTGCCAAATATGGCCAACACCCGTTTTTCAGCAATGGACCATTCACCGGGCTCAGGTAAATTAATATCATCCACCTTACCTAAGCCTCTTCCCAGCCACATCGCCATAACAGGAATACCGATCAGCACAATGGGAATACCGGTTTTCATCCATTCAACAAAATTGTATTCCATCCCTTGAGTTTCTTCGTACACACTCATAAAGATGATGTTAGGCGGGGTACCAATGGGCGTACCCACACCGCCTAAACTAGCGGCATAGGCAATGCCTAACAGCAAGGCAATTCCGAAGCGTTTATTCTCGGTGGCTTTAATAATGGCCATCGCCATGGGCAAGATCATCAGCATGGTGGCTGTATTACTGATCCACATACTTAAAACGGCGGTGGTCATCATAAAGCCCAGCACCAGCTTTAGCCCACTGCCCGTGCCGGTTAGGCGTAGCATGTATATGGCCAGTCGCTTATGCAGGTTGGCTTTTTCTAATCCTTTTGACAGCATGGATGCCGCCATCAGCAGTACAATGACGTGGTTCCCCAAAGCTGACGCAGCTTCATTGTGGGTGATAACACCTGCTAACGGAAAAAAGGCAAAAGGAATGAGTGAGGTGGCAGGAATGGGTAAGGCTTCTGTTACCCATAAAATAGCAACAAAGGTGGTAATACCGGCGGTGTAGGCAATGGCAGAGGGTTGCTCACCTAAAAACAATAGTAAGGTTAAAAGTACCGATACCACGAAGGCAATGAATAAGGTTAAACTACTTTTTATCATTGCCCGCTCCTGTTCTTCTTATTGGGCTATTTTTCTCTGTCTGAGGAAATGCGACTTGCTATGGCACCATCCTGACCTTTGTACTTTGCATCAATACGCGCGTTGTAGGGCTTTTCAGCGGCCTGAGACAGCACTTCAAAACTCAGCGCACCAATTTTCATTAGCGGGCGCAACGCAAGGGGTAATTTACCGCTGTTAAAAAATTCTAATACAATGTTGCCCGACCAACCGGGATCTATTCGGTGCGCAGTAACATGCACCATAAGACCTACACGAGCTAAAGACGAACGACCGTCTAACCATCCGCCGATATTATCGGGCAAAGTAACAGAC
>NZ_JBAHZB010000177.1:0-3947 GCF_036697315.1 Alteromonas sp. 14N.309.X.WAT.G.H12 | reverse complement strand
TAGCTTTATACTTATGTGTTGTAAGTTAAATGACTGACTAATTTAAGTAAGTTAGAGTAGTAAGTTACTCTGATTGAGATTGATATCATGCTTTCCAATGTTGTTAAACAAAGTTTTTGCCTGGCGGCAATAGCGATGTGGTACCACCTGATCCCATTCCGAACTCAGCAGTGAAACGCATTAGCGGCGATGGTAGTGTGGGGTTTCCCCATGTGAGAGTAGCACACCGCCAGGCTCCCAATTTAAGAAAAAGGCCACTCAAATGAGTGGCCTTTTTTGCGTTTGAGGCAATGCTAAAAACACATCTGCAGGTGCACAATAGGCGCATTTTATGTAACATCCACATCGCTGTTATCAATTTTGTTAGGTGGTCTCGTTCTATGGTAAACCGTGCTTTTTTTCTCGACCGAGACGGCGTTATTAATGTTGATCACGGCTATATCAGCCATCCTTCCCAATTTGATTTTATTTCTGGGGTATTTGATGCGTGTCGCCAAATTGTCCATGGCGGGTATCAGATCATTATCGTTACGAATCAGTCGGGTATTGGTAGAGGCTACTATTCCGAGGAGGCGTTTAACGCCTTAACACATTGGATGATTGATGCTTTTAACAAAGAAGGCATTAACATCGCTGATGTGCGTTACTGCCCCCATCATCCTGTTCACGGTGTTAATTCCTACTTAAAGGACTGTCATTGTCGAAAGCCAAACCCTGGCATGATTATAAAGGCAGCAAATGCCCATCAAATCGCGTTGAATCAATCCGTTTTGGTGGGTGACAAAGTCTCGGACATGCAAGCAGGTGAACGGGCGGGCATTCCCTTTCTGTATAAAGTAGGCGAAGACAATGGACCATCCCAAGACACCCACAATTGGAAGCAATGCCATCGATTAAGGGATGCCGTAGCAGATTTCTTCTCAAATCAGCCACAATAGCCTTATAAAGTGCCATAGGCGGACATAAAGTCACCGTTCTTGTTTGATGGTACTTTTATTCTGATCCCGCTTCGCCTACCATTGCCGAAGATTTATTTTAGTAAAAAGTAGAACTCGTGCCTTCACTTCAAACACATCACTCGTTTCACCTTCCTGCTCGTTGTCAGGGTATACATCATTTTTCTTCATCAGATCGCTTCCTTGATTTATGGCATAGCAGCGCAACTAACTATTTGCTCGGTGGCGGGAGTAATACGCTTTTTCTACAGGACTTTGATGGCCAAGTATTTATCAATACCTTGAAAGGGGTATCGTATCGTGAAACTAAAAACAGCCACATCGTTACAGTTGCAAGTGGTGAAAATTGGCATGAGTTAGTCACCCGCTGCTTAGCACAAGGCTGGTATGGATTAGAAAATCTGGCGCTCATTCCTGGTTCTGTAGGCGCATCGCCCATACAGAATATTGGTGCTTATGGTGTGGAAGTGGAAAACGTCATTGCAGCGGTGGAATATCGCGATATTGAAACCGGTGAAACCAGCGAACGACTGGGCAGCGAATGCGAATTTGGTTACAGAGACAGTGTGTTTAAAGGTAAACTTGCCGGAAAGACCCTTATTACCCATGTCACGTTTGAATTGCCAAAGCGTTATCAACCCGTAGTGACCTACGGTGATCTAGCAAAACTGGATAATCCCACGGCCAGTGAGATTTACGATACGGTGATAGCCATTCGACAAAGCAAGTTACCGGATCCTGATGTTCTTGGTAATGCGGGCAGTTTTTTTAAAAATCCGGTTATACCCCAGACACAGTATAATGAACTGGTTAGCCGTCATGGCCAAGTACCCGGCTTTGACACCGAAGCGGGGGTAAAGGTCCCCGCAGCCTGGTTTATCGACCGGAGTGGATTTAAAGGTAAAACGGTAGGCGGTGTGCGTTGTCATCCTGACCAACCGCTTGTATTAACCAACGCCAATGATGCTAGCGGGGATGATGTGATCACCATGGCCAAATTAATCATGCAAACCGTGTACGAGAAATACGCGGTATCATTAGAGCCTGAAGTGCGTTTAGTCGGTTCAGCGGGGGCAATTACGTTATGAAACAGGCTTCAAAGCTAATACGTCAACATATTCTGTCACTCTTGTCCGATGGTCAGTTTCATTCTGGAGAAGTGATTGCTCAGCAAGTGGGCCTATCTCGTACTGCGGTCGCGGGTCATATTTCCCAGCTGGCAAAGTGGGGCCTTGACGTTTTTAAAGTAAAAGGGAAGGGCTATAGATTGAATCAGGGGTTTTCGTTGTTAAGAGCAGAAAGTATCAAGAAGTATTTAACGAAACCGGGTTTATCGTTAATTCAGGTAGAGCCTGTATTAGCCTCCACTAACTCAGAAATGAAAAAGCGTATTGCCACCGCGCGACACGATCTGGCTGACGGTGATGCCATATTGGCTGAGGTACAAACCGACGGCAAAGGGCGCCATGGTCGTACATGGTTAGCGCCGGTAGGAGGGAGCCTTACCATGTCCATGTACTGGTCTTTCCCCGATGGTTATCAAAGTATGGCGGGACTCTCTTTATTAGTCGGCGTTGCTGTGTGTGAAGCTTTGCGCAAATTCAATATTGAAGATGCCCAATTAAAGTGGCCTAACGATATTTATTTAAACGGTGCTAAGTTAGCTGGCGTATTAATTGAAGTGGAAGGGCAAATTGGCGCGACGGCTCACAGTGTTATTGGAATAGGTTTAAACGTAAACGTACCCGAATCACAATACGACGTTGGCCAACCCCACAGTGATCTTACCGGCTACTTAGGTGAAACCCCTGACCGAAACGAATTGGCTGCTGCTATTATCGAGTCGCTAAGAGAATTGCTACCTGAGTTTACCCAACGTGGCTTTGGCAAGTTTGTACCGTACTGGGAGGCCCTAGACTTGTTTGCCGATAAGAAAATTGTGCTGCAAATGGGGGAAAAACGGTTCTCAGGTATTGATCGCGGTGTGGATCAAAGTGGGGCGCTATTGGTAGAAACCGTGGATGGTATTACCCGTTTCCATGGTGGTGAGGTAAGTTTACGTGGGATCTGAGGCGCAAACATTGTTGGTAGATGCAGGAAATAGCCGTATTAAATCGGTGAGTCTAGCCAACGTAAGCCACGAATCCCCGCGCTCCCATGCCGATGTTGCGACCTTTTGTGCGTATTTAAACACGCACCATTACACCCATGTGGTGTTTTCTAATGTGGGGAAACCCGAGATCGCCAATGCCATTTCTGGGTTTTGCGAAAAAAAGAAGATTTTTTATAAAGAAATTGTCACCGAAAAAAGCCGCTTTGGACTAACTAACAGTTATCAACAGGTTGAGAAAATGGGCGTCGATCGGTGGCTTGCTATGATTGCTGGCCTTGAAATGACCTCCCATCCGTTTTGTGTGATTGATGTGGGAACGGCAATTACCTGTGATTTTGTTGCAGATGGTCATCATTTAGGCGGATGGATCACGCCGGGATTTGAAATTATGCGCAATGCATTGGTTGAAAATACCGCAAAAGTCACCGCAGATGATAAAATTCCCCAGGCGTTGTCGTTAGGAACCAATACCGAAGATTGTGTTTCACTAGGTTGTATGGCGGCGGTGAAAGGTGTTTATTTGAGCGCGGTTGATTACTTATCAAGCAAACAGTCACAATTTGACGTAATTATCGGTGGTGGAGGCAAAAATATGCTTGCATTTAACCATTCTGCTGATACTATCTGCTCCGCAAATTTGGTGGTGCATGGTCTTGCCCGCTACGCGAAAAGTTCGCTTTTTGCGTAACATTTGTTTGATTGTTAGATATTTGAGCAATCAAACAAAAAATCGAAAAAAAATCGAAAAAGACTATTGCACAGAGTAATGAGTTACTCTAGAATGCGCACCCACTTGATGCAGTGCCGACTTAGCTCAGTTGGTAGAGCAACTGACTTGTAATCAGTAGGTCGCCAGTTCGACTCCGGCAGTCGGCACC
>NZ_JBAHZB010000176.1:0-4098 GCF_036697315.1 Alteromonas sp. 14N.309.X.WAT.G.H12 | reverse complement strand
CTGGGACGCAAACATGTGGGCTGCTCACTTCGTTCGGATTTTAGCCCACACGTCTGCGCCCCTTATTTAAAAGTTATAAGCCCATAGGAGGCTGTATTAACATTATCCAACGATGGCTTCTTAAAAAGCTAAATAAAAAACCAGCACCAGACACAATCCCTCGGTCTGGTGATAAAGCTCATTCGGTGGATTGCGTCGTCATTTATGTAAGATCAATAGATGATAGTTGGACTCTACTCGTTAAAGATGTGCTGGAAAAAGGTTTTGAGGGTAAGTTTTGGAGTGGAGAAAAGGAACATACAAATGTATGTATTCCTTTTTCTTTACTTGAAAATGAAAAGCTGGATATTACCCATTTCTATGGACCTTATGATCTTAAATATAAATCACTTACCAGCTATTTTTTTGAAGGGGTTTTACCCATTGATAAATTGAAAATAGCATTTGGTAAGTTGGATCAGTTTATCTTTAATAGAAAAGGACTCATTCGCTCTGAACGAATTGATACTTTAAAAATTATCTTAGAAAAAACGATTGAAAGTCAAAATTTTAAATTCAATGAGATTTCATTAGCTACAATGTTACACACCCAAAAGTGGGTGTTTCATCCAGATAAAGAACGACAGCTTAGCTATAGTAAATTGTTGTTAGAGTCGTTAGTTGAAAGCGGTGAGTTAATAAAAGTTGATTTTCAATACAAACTTTCACCTAAAGCATTGAGTACGATATCTGATTACGAAGATGAATTGAAAAAGCACAATCAAAATTTAGCGCAATCCAAATCAATGAAATGGTTAACAATTGTGTTAATTATAGTAGCCGTAGTACAAACTACAGTAACTTACATAACTTCAACGTAAAGGGCTTATAACAAGCTAATCAACTGGACGCATTACGGTTGTCATCGTTTTTGCAAAAGAAAAACATGGCAAAAACAACGCCAACCTACGCGCCAGTTATTAGGGCGTTATGCAGGGCGAGGGACCGGGTATTGATGACTACCGAAGACTGGGCTAAGAATATCGTTGCCAACGAGTTGAGCATGCAGGTTGAAGTTCACGACGATGGCTCAGAACCTGGAATGTATGATCTTATTATTGGGGCTGCGAGTTCTCCTGAATATGCTATTGAGTGCGTTGGTGCAGTTGATTCGGTCGCAATTGAAACATGGAACATAGGCCCGGCAAAAGGGCCCATCAAAGTTCATTCATCAGGCGACTGGATTGTTTCAATTAAAAAATCAGCGAATATTAAATCGCTCAGACAAAACATCGCAGATGCGATTGGCAAATGTGAAAAATTGGGCCTTATAGAATTTTCCCCCGTTGATTGGCAAATGAGGCGTTTTAGCCTAGAAATATTCAAAAAACTAGATGGCTTAGGGATAACCTCCATTCATATGTATCGAGCTGAGGGAAGTGGTGTTGTTCACTTGACGATGGATGGTGGAGGTGGCCCAATCGATCAAAATGGAAACAATGTAGCTGATTGGATTGGAAGCTTTTTGAGCAGTTATGATAAAGCGGATGTTGTAGAAAAACTTAGAAAATCTGATGCAACGGAAAAACACGCTTTTATTCCGATTGTTCTTGGTGGAGCGCCTTGGGGAGTTGAATCATACTTTTTCGGCGAAATGAACCTTCCAAGTACAGTCCCCAAATTGCCTGAGCCAATTACAGGTGCATGGGTTGTGCTAAACGGAAAAGGGTTAAGGTACGCGAGGAATCAGTGGCATGTATTCAGTTACTAAAACGCATAACAATCGCAGGCACAGCGACAGCTTTTTCGTTTCGGCTACGCCTCCACTGCAAAGCCTCGTGTGCTGCGGGCGTTAAATGCCTTTTAAATATCAAGGAAGTTTTATGTCAGAACAAAAAAAAGCTACAAAATCACAAGACGCTAAGGAAGAAGAAAAGTCATATGATTTGTCTAAATGGGCGGATATTATTGCAATGTTTCGGGACGATTTAAGTGAAGATAAAATTAAATCGCATGTGTCTGCATACATCTCAACATTAGTCACAGAATTTGGTATGGGAAACTACTGCGTAGTGTTTCTCTTCGATGATTGGCATTCCATTTACCCGTACCATTCCAACCAGATTTACAAGGCAATTTCTGACCTTAGAAGTTCCAAAGATATTCTTTTGGTTCTACAAAGTGGAGGTGGAAAAATTGAACCTGCCTATCTTATTAGCAAAACATGTAAGCGTCTATGTAAAGACAAATTCGTTGTTAGTGTACCTCGAAGAGCTAAGTCAGCTGCAACTTTATTATCATTAGGAGCAAATGAGATTCATATGGGGTTATTGAGTGAACTCGGTCCTATTGATCCGCAGTTTGGTGGTTTCCCTGCTTCTGGTTTAGCCAACGCAATGGAAAAAATTGCTGAAATGTCTAGCAGATTTCCAGATGCGTCGGATATGTTTGCGAAATATCTTACAGATAATCTAAGTATCAGAGATTTAGGTTACTTCGAAAGAATAAATGAATCCGCTGTCCAATATGCTGAGAGATTACTCGCTGGTAAAACATTGCCCGACAACTGGGACGAAGAAAGATTAGCAGCTCACTTAACGAACCATTATAAAGATCATGGATTCGTAATCGATTCGGACGAAGCTGCCACTTTGCTAGGCAAAAGTGTAATCAAGGAATCAACCCCAGAATATGAGTTTGGAAATAGAATTTATGAATTTCTAGACTTCTTAGAGTTTTTATTCAAGGCCTTCCACCAAAAAAGAATAAGGTATGTAGGCAGTATTGATAACGGACTTGACACTTTTGATGCTGAAAACGAATAAGGCATTTAACAATCACATTAAGTCGGTCGCAAGCTCCCTGGGACAGTAACACGTGGGCTCTGTCGCTTCGCTCCTATTTTAGCCCACGTATTACTGCCCCTTATGTGGGTGTTAGCCGCGTGGCCTAATCACGAAGGGATGTCGAAAATTCAATATCTATACTTGTCATTAAACGGAATCCCCACTGAAGCCCCAGCTCTATCGGAGGGGGTGTACTTTAAGCGTGATCCACAGGGTGCCTGGTATCCAACTCAGGGTAATCATCTTTACGCAATAGACGCTGTTTGCGTTCGGCTTCATGACGCATTTGCAGAGCAAATATTCGGCGATCTTGGACGGTTTTACGAGTTCCTGAAAATCGCGCCGGAGTTTCTGTCGACAGCGGGAATGAATTCAGAAGCTGCGGTTTCCAAGGAATTATTCAACCAACTATTAGGAAAATTTCCACCTGACTTTCCGGTCAACGAAGCGTTGTACCTGTTTGACTGCCGAAAGCTTATCAGTGGTGTTCAGGAGTGCAGCAAGGAGGTGATGCAACTCCAAGGAGAGTTTTATCAGGTCCTGAACTTAGAACAGATGTTTTTCCCCAATATTGAAGAGGACGATGGGGTTCGGTACGTCACATCCCCCGTCGTGACAAAGCTCTACGCGTTACTTGGGTTTATTTACATCAGGCTCCATAGTCTTCTTGATTACGTGACGAAGCTTGCAATTGAAACTGAGAAATTGAAAAGTCAGTTTGATTCGTACCCTCGATTGGCATCAAAAAACTCGCTTTATAGTGACAGAAAAAAAGTATCGTTGAACAACCGTAAAGGTACGCTGTTCGAGACATGCCCCTTGCTCACGGAAATTGAATCCGTTCGGAATCATCTGATCCATGACGGCCTCATAGACGATATGCCTAAGGCATACAGAGTGATATCAAATGGTGAATGCGTAGAGAAATTTCTTCTGTTCCCAGACCTGGACGCAGGCGGCCGATTTGAGGCGTTTAAGAACAGAAACTTGTTCTATGGCAACGAAAACAAGATAAACCGTCGTCTCCCCGGAGTCATACAAACTTTTCAAGAACGATTGTTATCAACCTTGGAATTGTTAGAAGAAAACTTTCGAGGGAACGAGCAAATAAATGGTGCGAGTGACGGCTAACAATCGGCTGCACCGCGACCGATTTTCCGCCGCTTCGCGGCTCCAAACCGGCGTGTGAGCCGGGCGTTATACGCAATTGGTCAGAATAACTTTTTAACATCGCGATAAAAGTTTTCATGAGAGCCAAGAGCTATCAATTCAA
>NZ_JBAHZB010000175.1:0-4260 GCF_036697315.1 Alteromonas sp. 14N.309.X.WAT.G.H12 | reverse complement strand
CCCTTAGTACCGTCGATATGGCTTTTCAGGTACCTGGCAGAATTAACTTTTTGGTAGAACACCAGGGTGTGATTGTGCCTAAAGGCGACCTGTTAGCCTCCTTAGAGCCCCAAGATTACGAATTGGCGTTGAAACAAGCAGAAGCCTCCTATCGCAAAGCAAAATCAGATTTTGAGCGAGGCAAGCAGCTGCAAAACGATAATTATATCAGTAAGAGTGATTTTGATTCGCTGCAAACCGCCTACGAAAATGCGGAATTGGCAGTGGAAAATGCGCGTTTAAATATTGATTACACCGAGTTACACGCCCCCTTTGATGCCTTGATAACCAATCGCGTGGTTGAGAAATTCTCCTACGTACAATCGAATCAGGCGGTGTTGCGTGTGCAGAATATTAACTATCTGCGCATACACGTAAATGTTCCCGAAAAATTAATGCGTTATGTCATCGATGAAAAACCAGAATACCGGGTATACCTTGAAACGAAGGAAGGGGATCTATTAACGGACAGTGACGGTAAACTCATTGAATTGAGCTATTTGGAAAACAAAACGGAAATCAATGACAGTACGCAAACCTATCAGGTTACGTTTAAGCTTCCCCGTAAAGATGGCTTAGATCTGCTACCGGGTATGGTGTTAACCGCCCGTGTTGAGATTAACAATTCTACGGTTTCTGCTGGCATTTGGGTACCCATGACGGCCATCGATTCTACCGGGCAGGCAGATTTCGCTGTGTGGCGCGTTGACGGCGATAAAGTGGTTTATCAACCGGTGGACATTGGACTCATTCGTGATGGACAAGCACAAATTATCAGTGATTTACAAGGTGGAACGAAACTGGTTGCCGCCGGCGTAGGTTCATTACAAGACGGAATGGTCATTCGGGAGTTTACTAAAGAGTCTCCCATACTATGAGAATTTCCACCTATTCCATAAAGAATCCGCTTACCGTTTGGTTGCTAATGATGATCTGCCTAATCGGTGGGATCATCGGTGTGTTACAAATTGGCAAGCTCGAAGATCCTGCCTTTGCGATTAAAACAGCCATTGTGACAACCTCTTACCCGGGAGCAACGGCCGAAGAAGTAGAGGAAGAAGTTACAGAGACCTTGGAATCCACCATTCAGCAATTAGCACAATTGGGTGATATAACTTCCCGATCTCTACCGGGGCAATCCCAAATTACTGTTGAAATCAGAGATGATTTCAATAGTGATAAATTGCCCCAAGCCTGGGATGAGTTACGCCGGAAAGTTACTGCCGCTGCAATGTCGCTCCCTTCTGGGGCAAGTACTCCCGTGGTGAACGATGACTTTGGTGATGTTTACGGTCTGTTCTATGCGGTGGTGGCCGAAGGTTTTTCTAATAGTCAAAAACAACAACTGGCTACCCGTTTACGGCGGGAAATACTAACAGTGCCCGGCGTGACAAAAGCAGAATTAAGCGGTGTGCCCGAAGAAACCATTTATGTGGAGACGACACAAGAAACGCTGGCGAGCATCGGTATTTCCATGTCCTCTATTGCCAGTGTCTTTCAAACCGAAAGTGCCATCGCTGACGCTGGAAGCATGCGTTTAGATGATCGGCGAATACGGCTAGTTGTGCCGGCAGGTGATGACTCGGTAGAAACCATACGCAATTTGAAATTTGGCCTACCTGGTACCACAGAGCAACTGCATGTAGGAGATGTTGCCCGTGTGTATCGTGTGGAATCAGAGAGTCCTACACAAGTTATCCGTCATAACGGTAAAGAGGCGTTTAGCCTGGCGATCGCCGGTCGAAGTGATTTAAATATTGTGGACATAGGCCATGATGTTGAGGCTCGCCTGGATGAACTGCGGGCCAAATTACCCCTTGGCGTAGATATTTTACCTATTTATGAACAACATAAAGTGGTAGATACCTCCATCAGTGATTTTTTGGTGAACCTAGCGGCATCTGTGGCTATCGTAGTGGCCGTGCTAATGCTTGTCATGGGTTGGCGTGTGGGGATTGTTGTTGGTGTCACGCTGCTTCTTACCGTGTTGGGTACCGTATTGGTGATGTGGATTTATGGATTACAAATGGAACGTATTTCATTAGGCGCATTAATTATTGCCATGGGGATGCTGGTTGATAACGCCATTGTTATCGCAGAGTCCATGCTGCTGAATATGAAAGAAGGTAAATCATCCACTGATGCGGCAGAAGAGGCGGCGCAGCAAACCCAATATCCGTTACTTGCCGCTACTGTTATCGGCATTCTGGCCTTTGCAGGGATAGGGTTATCCCAAGATAGCACCGGCGACTTCATGTTCTCGCTATTCGCAGTTATTTGCATCTCCCTATTACTTAGCTGGATACTGGCCGTTACCGTTACACCGTTACTGGGTCACTATTTGTTTAAACAAGGCGTGGCGGGTGAACCCCAAGAGCACTACGACGGTGGCGGTTATCGCGCTTATAAAGGCGTGTTGGTAACCGCGCTCAATTTCCCCAAAACAACGGTTGTCTTGCTTATTGCGACCACGGTGGTAAGCGTGATGGGATTTGGTTTCGTTAAGCAATCCTTTTTCCCACCATCAAATACGCCCATATTCTATATCGATTTTTCGTTGCCCCAAGGCACCGACATTCGTGCCACGGAAGCGGATATCAAAGAGATTGAAAAGTTGGTATTTGCCCAAGACGAAGTCACGGATGTTTCCAGTTTCATCGGCATGGGCGCGAGTCGTTTTATGTTGACGTATGCCCCCGACTTACCCAATCCCTCCTATGGGCAGTTGATTGTTCGTACGCAAGATAGAGAGCAAATTCCCGCGCTAATGGATCGCCTAAGTGCCGAGATAAGAGGCCGTTATCCTCAAGCTGAAGTGTTCTTTAAGCGACTGTTTTTTGGGCCTGCTTCAGGCGCGCAAATTGAAGCCAGAATAAAGGGCAAAGACAGTGATGTTTTGCGGCAAATAGCCGCAAAAGTTGAAAACATTATGCGCGCAGAGCCTACCATCGTTGATGTGCGTAACGATTGGCGTCAGCGGGAGTTCACTATTTACCCTGTGGTAGATGATGAGCAAGCGAAAATTGCCGGCCTTACGCGAACAGATATCGCCGATGCGCTGAAATTTGCAACAGAAGGGCAAACCGTTGGTATTTATCGTGATGACGATCGACAAATTCCCGTGGTTATTCGACCGCCTGTTGATGAACGTCAGAATATGGATTGGTTGCGTGATCGCCTTATCTGGAGTGACAGTCAACAAGCTTTCATCCCAGTTACCCAGGTTGTGACGAAATTTGACCTGCAGGCACATGAAGGTCTCATCAAAAGAAGAAACCGGGTAAGAACGCTGACTGTACAAGCTGAACCTGCTGAGGGCTATACCGCCGCAGAAGCAAGATCCAAGGTGCTGGATGCGTTGGATAAACTGCCTTTACCCGATGGTTATTCTTTGGAATGGGGCGGAGAATATGAAAGTTCATCAGATGCACAAGCGGCATTAGCTACACAGTTACCGGTTAGTTTTTTATGTATGATCTTAATTACGGTTCTGTTGTTTAATGCCATTCGCCAAGCGTTACTGATATGGATTATTGTGCCAATGGCTATTTGTGGTGTAACAGCCGGTCTGGTGGCTACAGGCTTACCCTTTAGCTTTACCGCACTGTTAGGCCTGCTTAGTCTATCGGGAATGTTGATTAAAAATGCCATTGTACTGGTCGATGAAGCTGACTTGCGGCGTAAAAATACCAATGATCTTCGTGAGGTCATCGTGGGCGCATCTTTAAGTCGGGTCCGGCCGGTGGTACTGGCGGTGTTAACCACGGTGCTAGGGATGATCCCGTTGTTATGGGATGCGTTTTTCGCCAGTATGGCAGTCACTATCATGTCTGGTTTAACCTTTGCGAGCTTACTCACATTGATCGCCGTACCGGTACTTTATTCCCTCTTTTTCAAATCGAAGCGTCCTGCTTGATGATCAGTTGGAAAGCGCAACGATGGGTTGCGCTTTCCTTCTTCTTTCGCTTTTCTTTTATTCATAAGCTAAATGAAAATGAATAGCTTTTACATCTACGTGGAAGCTTAGTAGTATAACGCGCTCAAAATAAGATTGGATGATGGCGTAGTACACCATCAGAGGTATAGAACGAGTAGCCGTTAATGACAACAACATTTGGTATTGCCCTGGCCAGTACACTATTCACGTTAGGTGTGTTTTATCATAGCTGGAAAAAACAGTCTGTGGGGCTCCTTTGGGGAGGTGTGATCACCTTTATCCTG
>NZ_JBAHZB010000174.1:0-4272 GCF_036697315.1 Alteromonas sp. 14N.309.X.WAT.G.H12 | reverse complement strand
TTATTTATGTGGCTACACCGCACAATTTTCACTTCCAAAATGTGTACGATGCGCTGTGTGCAGGAAAACATGTTCTCTGTGAAAAACCCATCACCATAAGCAGCGATGAGTTCCGTCAGCTTTCTGATCTTGCGAAAAAAAAGGGGCTTTTCTTAATGGAAGCCATGTGGACCTATTTCTTACCCTCATTGCTTATGGCGAAACAGTGGGTAGCAGAAGGACGAATTGGCACCATTAAACACATTAAAGCGGATTTTGGTTATTTAGTGCCCTATGAACCCGAAGGCAGAATGTACAATCCGGATTTAGCCGGAGGCTGCTTGTTCGACATGGGAATTTACCCCCTCGCTCTGGCGCAGTACTTTACCCCAGGTAAACTTGAGGATATTGTCGTTAGAGCCCACATTGCCCCCAGCAAAGTAGACGACGATGTCATCATACTGGCGTCATGCAACAAGGTAAAACTGACTTTGGCGACATCGTTTCAGTGCAGAATGCAAAATGCCGCGTTGATCATTGGCGATAAAGGCTATATTAAAATTCCCAATTTCTGGCGGGGAAAATCCTGCGCCTTATACCAGCTTGACGAAAAAATTGATGAATATACCGATAACTCACCGGGCTCGGGATTGCATTTTGAAGCCCAAGCGGTGGCAGAGGCCATTGCCAATGGACAGGGTGAACACCCGTTAATGCCCCACGCCAGAAGTTTGTTATTACAGCAACAATTAGAACGTATACGCGCGCTGTTTTAAAACAGGCGCATATAGCGGTGTAACGCTTCTTTGAAATGCTCAAGCAAATACTGCGAGGCCATTTCTTCGTCTCTGTCAGCACAGGCTTGTAATATACGCACGTGCTCTTTCAAGGAGCTTTTCACCAAAGTAGGTGTGAAGTGGTGCTCAAGTTGAATGAGTTTAATGTAATGCCGTAAACGGGTTGCAGTAACTTCAACTAATTCGTTGTTGAGGCTGTTGATCATCACGCCATGAAACTTAAGCTCCATGGCTTCGATGTCGGTTAGCATCCCGTCATTGATCCCCTCTTTATCAACCCGTTCGATCAGTGCTATGTGCTCATCAATCAAGCCGTTAATCACCGATTCTTGCCCGTATTGGGCAAAATTACGCGCTGCCGCACTTTCGATAATAGAGCGAAACTGATACGTAGCCCGTATAAATTCTAAGTCGGGCTTTCTAAACTGAATGCCTGAACGGGGGTGAATCACTAACATATTCTCACTTTCTAACACCCGCAACGCATCGCGAAGTGGCTGGGTGGGAATATCCATTAATTGAGACAATTCACTCTGCGACATAAACGCGCCGGGGACGAGCTTTCCTGAAAACACCCACTGTAGAATTTTTTCATAAGCGGCCTTGCTTAAAGAAACTGTCGGCTCATTGGTTTTACTTTGCTGTTTTGCCACGTTATAGAGTGTTCCTGTAAAATTTTGTAATGTTGCACTGATATTTCAATTCGCATTATATACCGCCCGCCACAAGAATAAAGCGTTGAATTTATTTAACTGCAGCCAATAAATGGTAACGCTTTGCTTGTATCTTTACCCGGGTTACAGATGGCGATGAATGGATTTTTGGGCAAGGGTAAGGGAAAAGAGTTCCTCTAATTTTAAATCCTTCAATACTGAGCTATCCATCAACCCTTTTATTCAATTCATCTATCCATTGATTAAATTGAGATATCGTTGTTTCGTGTCGCCGTTTTAGCTTCAACTCATCACACATCACATCTACAGGCGAATGAGGGTTCTGGGCAATAGCAAATTTAGCAAGCCCTAACGCTTCTTCATATGCTAACTCATTCCATTTTCTCTCATAACCGAAGGCATCAACACCTCGCCATTCGATTAAATCAACCCTGTCCTTAGGCTCCAACCAAAGTGTTGGCGAATATCCAGGTTTTTCATTAATCCCAGCGAACCCTTCAACAATTTGACGTAAATAAGTTATTTGTTTCTTGCTGGTTCTGGCTAATCCGTGCAAATTAGCAATTTCCAGAGCAAGTGAATGCAGGGTTATACCTGGACGCTCTGCTAATAGCTCTTTTATTAGGGTGGTGAGTTTCACAGCATATTCTGGCTTAAAGTAATCAGACGCATTCAGCGGACCATTTTGTGCTAGTTATACATTGATACATTAATGCGGTCTGTTGGTTGTTTTTCAAGCGTGAAGAATTTGTTGGAATGTTCCTTTGCGATATAACGCTCGCGTAATAGGCGCGAGCTTGCGAGCGTCCTAATTGACGCGTTTGTTAGATTTTTACTCATCGTATCCTCGAATATCCTCATGAGATGGAACGAATAACGGCATCACAATTCCATCTTTTTGTTCAGAGAGCCTCTTTTCTCGAATAAGTACCATTTGAACAAAGTAAATCACCGAGCTTCTGGCTAACTTTAATGTATATAGCGACTCTCTTAAGAACATCTCATAATCAAAATGCTCTAAACATCCAGAGTGACTTGTTGAGATTCCACCAAAATCATGAAGGACAGTAAAACGATGAGTAGAAGAATTTCTTGATACTTGTTTTTCAAACAAGTATCCGCTTTTATTTGAAAGATCCCTTGAGACCTCAGTCAAAGCTAGTAAAGCAGTATTGCCATCTTCTATTTCTTGCAATATTTTTGGCTTAAACTCTTCTTTAGCGTCTTTTTCCTTTCGCTTTTTAAACCAAGCTTCTTTAAACGAGGTTCTCTTAGCGCCACCAATTTCGAGATATGATAATGTCGCTACGGCTACTTTATCTAAAATATCTAATGCACTACGCTGCGCCAAAGCTAAAGCCGATTCATTAACCCCATAACAAGCATAATTTAAAGTGTCGTTATAGCTTCCCGTTTCATTGAACAATCGATTATAAGCATTAAAAAATAGTTGTCTTGCAAGAATGTAGTCAGATTTTAAAATGTTTATCATGGCGAATATTTCAGGAACTGAACTATTACCACTAACTTTAACACCCACAGACGAGATATTAATATTATCCCAATATTTTGAGTCATGCTCATGAGAATGAATCGTCGGAGATAATGTTAGGTTATTTGAAACAACAAAACTCTCATATTCATCGCATTCATTAGCAGGCTTCTTTTTTTCTCCAGTGTGAATGTCTTTTATCTCATCTACGATGCCTTTCACACCATAACCACCAGCGTAAGAATATATGGTTTCTAGATTGTTTTTTGCATGGGTTGCCAAATATTCAATTTCTTCTACTAGCAATACATAGTCACCCAACTCTTGCTGCAATGCGTACTTGAGCATTTTTAAAGCACCTGAGCTTGCGACTCCATTTCTAGGGTTCTCTCTCAGAGCTAGCGTGTAGAAATCATATGCCTCAACCCAACGATAAGATGACCACAAAAGGTTTCCTAAATTGGTGAAAGATTGTGATCTTATGTCAAATGAAGCATTAGAGGCGTTTGCCGCCACATAGAAATATTGTCTTGCTTCTAATCTAGAATCTTCTGTCTCTTGGTACCAGCTAAAGCCTTTATATGTCGTAGACAGAGCCAAAGCATGTAATCCGTTGGCCAGGTTATACTTTAACTCTGAGTTGTCTTGGTAATTGACAACGGCATTACGAAATATTTTAACTCCTTTGAGGACCACATCATGGTTTTTAACCATTGCTCCTGCATCTACAAGAATTGCTGCCTTCAACAATTCAAAGTTAATGTTTCCTGAAAGCTTTAAAGCTTCATTGATAGCTTGAGCAGGGTCATCATCGAGCAGCCTCTGTAGCTTTTCTGAGATATCAGCTATTTCCACTTAAACTCCAAGAAATCTAACGCCCTGCTAAGGGGCCGTTGCGAGTGTTGTTGGCGAAGCCAGCGAGTAACTGTCCCGCAGCGTTTTTTGCTGCGAACTTGAGCAGTTTGTATGGATAATTATTCCCTAAATTCACCACATTTCCTTTTCAAAGATGGGTAAATTGAGGCCCAGACTTTGGCTGCAACCAAAGTTGGCTGCGTGGTAGTTCGATTAAGCGAAGGCTCCTCAATTGAGAGACCGATAACAAACATGAACGCCACACAGTGCTCCAAGCAACATACTCGAATAGTCGACTGGGCCTCGAGCTCGCATTTAGCAAACCAGAGTTAGCTTATTATGAATAAATTAGTAGTGCAAAACATAAACGTGGGTGTAGATGTAGGTAAAGATTTTCTCGATATACACATTCGGCCCTTGGGCGAATACTTCAAAGTGAGCAACGATAAGAAAGGCATAGGGGAGGCGATAAATA
>NZ_JBAHZB010000173.1:0-4380 GCF_036697315.1 Alteromonas sp. 14N.309.X.WAT.G.H12 | reverse complement strand
CCCTAACCCACACCTGGACACGCCGCATTATGAAGTGAGCCGTCGTCGTCCTGATGAAGTAGTTGCCGATGCCAGCTATAACGTTGAGCTAACGGAGACGGACGAAGGGGAATCTTATCAACCCACCACTGTGCCACCGAAACGTGAAGAGCCTGCACTAAAAGGTTTGGTTGCGCCAACACAGGCACCGCCAAAAGCGGTCGCTGCCCCTGCCGCCAAAACCCAATCTGTGCAGCAAGCTCCAAAAGCAAGCAACAATTTGTTTACTAAACTTGGCCAGTGGATATCTTCGATTTTAGGCGGAGATGAAAAAACCGAGACAACCACCAAGCCCGAGCCAAAAGAAACCAACCGTAGACCACCTCGGGACAACAGAAACAGAAAGCCTCGCAATCAACGCAATAAACGCGTTAGAAATACTGAGGCTTCCAGTACGGATAAAACCGAGCAAAAACCGGTACAAAAACGGCAAGACGACAAACGCAGTCGACCTAAAAGTCGTCGTAAGCCTCAGGAAGAGAGGAACGATAAGCCGCAAAGTCAGGCCGTTGAAAAGCCTGTTGAAAAGCCTGTAGAAGCACAAGTACAAGCAGAGACAGAAGCGGCCAAACCAGCGCGTAAAAAGCAGTTGGCAGAAAGACGTAAGCGCAGAGACAAGCGTAGAAGTGTACGCGTTAAGCAGGAAAGCCAAGATACGGCAGTCACACCAGTATCCGCAGCCTCCGCACAAGATGTGCCGGTCAAACCTGCTGCAGAAACACAGGTAGATGAAACCATTGTCCCTCAAACGGCTACCACGCCGGTTGCTGAAACTACGAAAGTAAACACAAGCGATGAGGTCAACGCCATTTCCACTGAGCAATCAGAAAACTCAACTGAACAGTCGGATGAGCAAAAAGATAGCGGTCAAAAACGTGAAGCGCGTGGACGCTCAAGACGTTCTCCTCGCCATGTACGTGCTGCCGGACAACGTCGTAAAAAAGAACAGGAGCATGGTACAGAAGACAATAGCAATGCCGTTGTCACAAACGAGCATGATCCTGAAAACAGTGCGCCGTTAACGGCTGACAATGCGCCTTCCCCTGGTGCGGAAAGTACGCCGTCCGAGGAAGCGTCAACGTCAAACAATGCCGAGGCCCCCCAAGCAGCACCTGCCCCAGCAGAAAATGCCGTTCAGGACGAACTGCAATTTGACGTTGCCCAGCCTGAAGAGACGGTTGCAGACACGCAACAGGCGGTTGCCGACAGTGATGCTGATCTCACAACGAAAGAGACTAAGCCAGCCGTTAAACAAGAAGAAGCGGCACCTGAGCAGGTTGAAATAAACCTTAACGCCGAGGAAAAACAGCAAGAAGCGCAACCTGAGATCTTCAACGAGGAAGAACAGGAGCCGCAAAGTCCATCCGAGGCAGTGGAACCAGAAACTGAAGCTAAGGCAGAAACCCCACCTGAAGCACAAGTCAGTGCAGAAGGAGAAACGACGCCTAAGGACGACGCTGTAGCGGAAGCGCCAAGTACACCGGAAGTAGAAACTGCCGATGTTGAAGCCAAGGTAGAAGCTGAAGCCACCACAACGAAAACGGTTATTCCTGCGGTTGCTGTGGTATCAACCACACCGGTTACCACTAGCAGTTTAGGAAGGAAGCACGCTTCATTCCCAATGGCCCTGCCGGAAACCGTGGACGCTTCCTTTAGTGACGCGCCAGCAACAGAAAAGGCTGACACAGCAAGACCTGCGCTTAGTATCTCAGGCAAAACGGCCTCAACGAAGCAAGCGTCTTCATCCGCTTCAGCCCCTGCGACCTTACCGGGTGCCCGTCCTGAGCAAGCGGTGGTTGAAACCGTCGAAGAAGACTCGTAACATCGCTGATTCTAAATCAATGAGAATAAAAGCCGTACTCTAGTACGGCTTTTTTATAAGTGCGGATATGACACAAGGTATTTCTCCTCAAATCATTGGCTGGCTAGAAGCCCTATGCAATGTGAAAGTTGCCAGTAGCACCCTCATCCAACCCTTGTGGAGCGGCTATGGGGCCTGTTTTCGCGCTACCACAACACAAGGTCATCGCTGGGTTGTAAAAGCCATCCACGATGAAGAGCAAAAAGCACATCCAAAAGGATGGCAAACCAACCATAGCCACGCCCGAAAATGCCATTCCTTTGCCGTTGAACAATATTTTTATCAAACCATACAACCACATACGCCTCCTTCTAGCCCGTGTCCGAAGCTCATCAATTGTGAAGAAAACGATGGCGGCCGTATGCTTGTATTAGAGGACTTGTGTGACACGGGGTATTCACAAACGGCGTTAACCCTGAACATAGATGAAGCAACCTGTGTTATAGCCTGGCTGGCTGCGTTCCATGCACACTTTTTAGGGTATCTGGATCATCACGTATGGAAAGAAGGAACCTATTGGCATTTAACCACTCGGCAGGATGAATGGCAGGCAATGCCCAATGGCGCGCTAAAAGACGCAGCCCACACCATCGCAGAAAAACTGGCATCTTCCCCCTATCAAACCCTTTTACATGGCGATGCAAAAGTTGCCAATTTCTGTTTCACCCCAGATATGAAACGCTGCGCAGCGGTGGATTTTCAATACGTGGGGCATGGCGTCGGTGTGAAAGATCTTGCTTACTTTATTGGCAGCGCATTAAGTGAAGACGATCAGGCCCGCTATACACAACGGTGTTTGGACATCTATTTCTCTGCCCTGCGCAAACACATAGGTGCAGTGTTAGATAAACCTAAGATCGATGAATTAATCATACAGTGGCGTAATCTATACCCGCTGGCCTGTGCCGATTTTCATCGTTTTCTTGCCGGTTGGAGCCCCGATCACTGGAAGATAAACACCCATTTGCGAGCGCTATCTAACCAAGCACTAAACGCGCTCAACTAATGTATCAATATAAAAATTATTGAATTTCATCATCCCAAGGCAGCCAACTTAGCATCATTTTTAAACTGGCTTTGAGTTGCTTATCATCCTGGCACAAATAACCGTAAACTCGAATGCCAAAAATGGCCATCATCACAGCGTTGGCATAAGACTCACTGTTCTTGTCACCGTATTCATCAGCGAGATAGCGTTGATATAGCCTTTTGGTTTGGTCAAGGTGCGCCGATGCACATTGCGCTAAATTTGGCGCGGTAGCGGATAATTCCAATTGGGTTTTAACTAAAAAACAACTCACATAGTGTTTGTCGTGGATATGGATCAGCATGTTAGTTAACAGCGCCACAATCCCCTTGCCGACACCCATTTCCATTGCTTTCGTCAATTTTTCATGACTTAACGCCGCATACTTTTCTAAACTGGCAATATACAAGGCTTCTTTATTGCCAAACGCATGATACACACTGCCGGGTTTTAATCCGGTGGTATGGGTAATGTCATGCATGGATGTGCCGTAAAAGCCCTTGCGCCAAAAAAGATGCATGGTTTTATCCAGGACGTTGTCTTCATTGAATTGTCTTAAAGCCATATCAGTATCTTATGAAATTTATGAAATACACATTGTGTGTAAAAACATGACAAATAATATCACGTTGTAGTAACCCCTGCGTCAGTTTTGAGTGATCGCTCAAAATAAAGTTGTCACACAGATCAATTTACTTTACCATTTTGAACAATCACTCAAAATATAGGGCATTACATGAAGAACTTATTGGTACTATGTATTCTGTGCATGGGGATATATCATGAGTCAGCGCTAGCAGACGATACAACAGCAACATTATCACCGCCAAAAGTTATCTTTTTTGACGTTAACGAAACCTTACTTGATCTTAGTGCGATGAAAGTGTCAGTGGGTCAAGCCCTCAATGGACGGAATGATTTATTACCACTATGGTTCTCCACCATGCTCCACCACTCTTTGGTAGACTCCACCACTGAACGCTTCCATACATTTGGTGAAATTGGTGTCGCCGCCTTATTGATGGTCGCTGAAATAGAAGCAATCCCGTTAACCGCAGAACAAGCCAAGGAAGCCATCGTCACGCCCCTGCGTAGTTTGCCCCCTCATCCTGATGTACGTGCCGGACTACAAAAATTAAAAGACAAAGGTTATACCCTTGTTAGTCTGACTAATTCATCGAATAAAGGGGTGTACACCCAGTTTAAAAATGCCGATTTGCTGTCATTTTTTGATCAACGCTTAAGCGTTGAAGACATCAAAACCTACAAGCCAGATCTTAAAACTTACGCCTGGGCAGCGAAAAAAATGGGGATCGCGCCAAAGGATGCCATGCTGGTTGCCGCTCACGGATGGGATATTGCTGGCGCCAAGCAAGCTGGCTGGCAAGCGGTTTTCATTAAGCGACCAGGTAAAGTGCTTTATCCGCTGGCACGTAAACCTGATGTTGTCATT
>NZ_JBAHZB010000172.1:0-4390 GCF_036697315.1 Alteromonas sp. 14N.309.X.WAT.G.H12 | reverse complement strand
GGTTTTAACAGGCCTTGTTCTAATAGTGGACGAATAAACGCCACTGGTAGCCAGGCAAAGCCCATCCCCTGACATAAGATATCAATGGATGTTTTCAGATGACTGACAGTCCAGCGTTTTTCGGCGGAAAGCCAACCTGCATCGGCTTTTCGTTCACTGGAAGAGTCACGGACAACGATTTGTCTGTGTGACTTTAAGTCTTCAATGCTAATGGTACGATCCAGTTGATGAAGCGGGTGGGCATGATGGGCAACGGCGATAAATTCGATCTCACATAAATCTTCGCAGAACCCGCTTTTAAGGGGAAAAGGCGAGATGGCAATATCAACTTCCGCGGCTTTTAACAGCGAATTTGCACCACTAAGTACCGATTCCATTAACTCGATGCGCAGTAAAGGAAAGTTCTCCGAAACGGAATGAAGCACGTTGTACAATATGGTAGGTGGGAAAATAATATCCACCGCCACTTTTAACTGGGTTTCCGTGCCATGTTGTAAACTGGCGGCCACGGCCTCTAGCTTGTGCGCCTCATCAAGTAAAAGGTTTGCCCGGCGTAACATGAGCGTACCCGATTCCGTGAGCTTTACTTTGCGGCCGTCGTTCATAAACAACGTAATTCCTAACGCATGCTCAAGTTTTTGTACAGCATGATGAATGCTGGACTGGCTTTTATGCACTTGTTGGGCTGCTTGATTAAAGCCCCCCGCATCGACGACGGCTTTAAACATGCGCCATTGTTCTAAGGTAGCTTTCAACATGACAAAATTATATGTTTAATGAGAATAGGGCTATGCTACCTGTAAAGATACGTGAAAGGAATTGCCCCCGTACTGCCAATCGCGTTGTCTTGTCGTATTTTACGCCGCGGGTTAGAAGTGTTGCTTTATATCAGCAATACTGCAGGTAATTACCGTCACGTTGGCATATCCCATATTTAATAGCTGCTCTGCGCCAAGGTGAGCTCGTACGCCCGAGGCGCAGTGGATATAGATTGGTTTACTGGCATCGGGAAATTGTTGTAGCATTTTCATTTCCAATACGCCGCGAGGAATATTTAGCGCGCCATCAACGGGCTCACTTTGTACTTCGGCGGGCTCTCTAACATCGATAACGCACCCTTGATTTTGTTTTATCTCTATGGCGGCATCGGCCGCAGAAACAGTGCGTATTGCATATGGGATGGCGGCGAGTCGTTCCTGAATTGTTTTTAACATTGAGATTTTTTTGTTTTGCTAGAATGTAAGGTATACCTTATGTATTGGTTTTAAAAATGTAAAGGGATTATCCTTTGCCATCCTGATTTTGCGATGAACGTACTTGATAAAAAAGTATCTATCGCATTAAATATCACCTTTTTTTACTAGAAGTAAGCGCAATGACAACGAAAAGTGAAGTCAATACACATACAATGCTTGAACATGCTGTTGATGCAGAGAAGTATCTTAAACAGCTCGCGAATAAGACTCGGCTGATGGTGATGTGTTCGTTGTTGGATGATGAATTGTCTGTAACGGACCTGCTGAAACGCATCCCTGTGACTCAACCGGTTCTATCGCAACATCTGGCACTACTTCGAGATGCTAAAATGGTGGCAACCCGCCGTGAAGGCCAAACGATTTATTACCGTTTAGCCGATGACAGAGTGACGCAAACGATAGAGTTACTGTATCGTTTTTTCTGTTCTTAGCCCTTTATTTTTGGGCTGAGCATACTATAAGCTTCTGCTTCCAAGGTATTGAGGTAGTCTTTGTCTTCTACCTTATCTTCCTCAAACTCAGGTAAATCCATTACTGCATCATGGGTAAGCTGGACATGTATCTTGTGCGTTGACCAGTCAATACTACTCACGCAACTGGGGGGAAGGGCGACTTTCTTTCCGCCAGGTAACCAGTTTCGAGTATCCACAATGAGTAGTTTTAACGCCCAGTTGTCCGAATCAATGACAAAGTCGGTAATATGGCCGGTATCTTCATCTTCGGTTGCCACGTCATAGCCGTGCACTTCTTCGCAAGAGCGCAGGTGATTGACCGGTTTATGTTCCCTATTTGCCATGTCCTGTTCAAAGAATTCCTGGTTCACCAATTCCGTTGGGTGAGAAAAATCGCCCCAAGCCCCCGGTCCTACCCAATAGTAACCGTAACCAAAATACTTAAATAACGTTTCTTCATATTCCCGGGATAGGGGTTTGTGTTCATCGATGGAGGGGCTTTCTTTGAGTTCCTGTTTGCTCATGGCCACAACCAGGATCTCATCTTGTTTGTTGATTTCAATAAGAGAGATGGGCGAGAGCACCACTTTTCGGCCTAAGGGGAGCCATTTATTGGTGTCGGCCACAAAATAGCGAAGAAAATAATTTTGATCATCAAACAATACATCTTTGCAACGACCAATATCGCCATCAGTAGCCTGAATACCAAAGTCGGTAAGGCGTTTATAGGTAATCATTCCTGTCTCCTTTTGTCATATACCTTAGGTTCGGTGATTCGGTATAGAAAGATCACTACCGTGAGTATAGAAGACGAAAAGGACAGATGAATTGATCTAAACCCTAAAAAAGGGCAGTGAGTGCACTGCCCAGTGAAAAAGTAGGTTGTTTCTCAGACTAGGCCACATCAAAGCTCTCATCGTCGAAGTCATCGTCATAGTCTGACTGGTTGCTGGCGGCGCTATGCAAGGTATAAAAATGGCGTTTGTCACGGGCTAAATGCACATACTTTCGCCATGCTTTTTCAATACCGTTGCTGGCTTCTACTTTGCCGGAAATAAAATCAATAAAGTGCTTTTCGTCGATGGTTTCAGGTTGCAGTTCTCCCTTTTCCAGGGCAATCAGGGTATTGCCATATTGGGTGAGTAAATCTGCTTCCGGTATGCTGAAATCGCCGGATTTTCGAAAGCCGTACGGAAATTTGCTGCGATCAACGAACGGTTTGTTGGATGAACGGATATTAAAGGTATTCATGGTATGGTCTCTTTGGCGTTATCAACTGTGCAGACTTTTAACTAAAGAAGAAATTGAAGGGAAACAAAAAATTTTTTCCTTAAAGATAAATTTTTTTCAAAATAGTCGTGCAAATCCACCATTTCCACCCTACGGCCTCTGAGCGCTGTTAAATCCAGCATTTAAGACGGATAAAAAGTGACTTAGTTAGAAAATTCATCGTCACCACAATTAAAAATTGTTTCCCATTTTTTAGCGTCTCCAGATAATGGCAAAGTGGCAATCACTTCGATATAACTTTTTTGAGACAACAATGAGTAAAGACTACCGTCACCAAAGAGAAGAGTGGGATTCTGCAGAAGATCTTCACTTTCATGGCAGAAAAGGCCAAGGCAAAGAACATCGCGTTAAAGATAAAATAAAACGGGATCATCAGCGTCGCGAGAAACAACGCAGGCATCATCAGGAGGCCTTCTAAGGGGTCAAGTACGTTAAGTTGGCATTCACCCAGCTAATTGGTGGGTTTCAACAGTTTTTATTTTACTTAAATAATAAGCTGTGCCAATGTAGGCTTCGCCACGTGATTCGTTGTGAAGCTTCTATGGACATTCGTTTTCTATCTACTTTTCTTGAAGTTGCCAATACCCGTCATTTCGGGAAAGCGGCAGAAAATTTGTATCTCACTCAGTCAGCGGTAAGTGCTCGCATCAAACTGGTTGAGGAGTATTTTCAAACCACCTTGTTTATTCGTCACCGAAACAGTATTCAGCTTACTCCAGCCGGCGAGAAGCTATTGCCATTTGCCCATCAACTCAGTGATACCTTGCGGGATGCTAAGCGTGAACTGCAATTGGAGTCTGGTGAATTTGTTGTCTGCGGTGCCACCCAACTGGCCAGTGAATTGGGTTTTACTTCTATATTAGGGGCCATCAATGAAGCCTTTCCCGATTGGTCGGTAAAAGCGGAAGTGTTGACCCTTGAAAGTTTGTCGCGCCAACTTCACGAGCGCAGCATCGACATCGCACTATCCTCTGAGCCGTTAAAATCTGAAGAAATTCAAGCGGTAAAACTATTGCATGTGCCTTTGGCCTTGTATGCATGCCATACCGCCGATAGGGAACCCAACGGGAAAAACTATGTTTCGGTTGAGTGGGGCGCAAAAATACGCAATGCCTTGTATCACAGCCGCTATCATTTGCGGGAGGCTCGGTTGCGTACAAATTCGCTGCGCTTGGCGATGTCATCAGCAGGTTCGTTAGCCAATGCTTGAGCTTGGGCAAGTAGCGCCGGTTTACGAGGCTCGGCAAGGTAACTCTGCCAGCCTTCAAGATGGGTAATTTCTTCTTTTACTTGGGTAAACCGACGCGACAGTTTTGACTGCCCCACTTCATCCATGTCACTGAATAAGGTCTCTAGTTCACGAAAACGGGCCATTGCGCTACGGAACCGGCC
>NZ_JBAHZB010000171.1:0-4806 GCF_036697315.1 Alteromonas sp. 14N.309.X.WAT.G.H12 | reverse complement strand
ATCCCCGTACTGTTTGGTCAACGCGCAATGTACTCTACCCGTTTGGTCAATGTCCATTTCTGGCTTGCCACCATTGGTGTTGTACTTTATATCGTTGCCATGTGGATGTCAGGGGTACTGCAAGGCCTTATGTGGCGAGCAGTTAACGCTGATGGCACATTAACCTATAGTTTTGTTGAATCGTTAGAAGCGTCTAAACCCTTCTACGTTGTACGCTTTATAGGTGGAATATTTGTTGTCGCCGGTATGCTTGTTATGGCTTACAACACGTGGAAAACCGTGCGTGCGCCGAAAGGCAGTATTGCAGTTGAACCTGCAGCACAAGCAGCATAAGGGAGAGTTGTTGTGAAAAATCCACATGAGTTAGTCGAGAAAAATGTCGGTTTACTGACGATTCTTATCTTAGTCGCCATCAGTTTCGGCGCCATGGTACAGATCACCCCATTAATGTTCCAACAACAGGTTATGGAACCGGTAAAAGGGCTTAAACCCTACACCGCCCTGCAACTTGAAGGTCGTGATATCTATATTCGTGAAGGTTGCGTTGGCTGTCATAGCCAAATGATCCGTCCTTTCCGTGCAGAAACGGAACGCTATGGTCATTATTCTGTTGCCGGTGAATCGGTATGGGAACATCCTTTTTTGTGGGGTTCAAAACGCACTGGGCCCGATTTAGCCCGAGTTGGCGGTCGATACAGTGATGAATGGCATCGTGTCCATCTGCTTAATCCCCGTAACGTGGTACCGGAGTCAAACATGCCTGGTTTCCCTTGGTTAGCAGAAAATACCCTTACCGGTGAAGACACTGCTGCAAAAATGACGGTATTTCGCGGCTTCGGTGTTCCCTACACCGATGAAGATATTGCTGGTGCGAAAGCGGCAGTTGAAGGTAAAACCGAAATGGTTGCCCTCATTGCCTATCTTCAATCCCTCGGCACGTATTTGAAATAGTATGGATCAGGGAATTATTGGCAGCATATTTACTGTCGTCGTATTTGTTTGCTTTATCGGTGTGGTCTGGTGGGCGTTTAGCGGTCATAACAAAAAGAAGTTTGATGAAGCGGCTAACCTACCTTTCGCTGATGAAGTGAAAGAAGAATCAAAAAAAGATAAGCAGGAGTCTTGAACTCATGAGCATGTTTTGGACAATCTGGATCTCGGTGATATCGCTGGGAACTATAATCGGCTGCTTCATCCTATTGCGTTGGACCTTATCCAACCAAACGGGTGTGGCAGAAGGCGAAGGGATGGGTCACGTTTTCGATGGCATTGAAGAAATAAACAATCAATTGCCCCGTTGGTGGACCATCTTATTTTATGTGTGCATTGTATGGGCATTGGTCTATTTGGCACTCTACCCCGGACTGGGGACTTTCCAAGGTTTACTTGGGTGGAAAAGTTCAAATCAGAATATTCACTCGTTAGCAGAATCGGCACAAGCGCGTATTGACGCTAAAGAAGCCGGTATGCTGGTGGCTTATGATCGCGAATTAGATAAAGCCGCAGAAGAATATGATCCGATTTTTGAAGCTTACGCCAAAGTCCCCGTTGAAGAACTGGTAAATAACCCAGAAGCCATTAAAGTTGGACAGCGTTTGTTCTTACAAAACTGCTCCCAATGTCACGGTTCTGATGCCCGCGGCGCCAATGTGGGTTTCCCTAACCTTACTGACGATGATTGGTTATACGGTGGCACAGGCGCTAAGATTGTTGAAACAATCACTAACGGGCGCCAGGCAGCGATGCCCGCATGGTTAGCCACACTGGGTGAAGATGGCATTAAGGAAACTGTGGCTTATGTATTAAGCTTAAGTGGTCGTGAGCAAACGCCAGAAATGGAAGCTCTGATCCCTGCCGGTAAAACCCGCTTTGCGGTGTGTGCGGCTTGTCACGGCATGGACGGAAAAGGCAATCAAATGCTTGGCGCGCCTAACCTTACCGATAACATATGGTTATATGGTTCATCGGAACGCTCGGTGACGGAAACCCTGACCCATGGCCGAAATGGCGTCATGCCCTCATTTAAAAACACTTTGGGTGACGACAAAATACACGTTGTCGCAACCTATGTTTACAGTTTATCCCATTAAATATATCTAGCGTGAAAAGCCCCGTGTTGTCGGGGCTTTTTTGTGTGAAAATAGGAGACGAAATACGTCTACATCAACGTTTTTTAAGCTATTTTTTTGTTACGTTCAATTTTTCAATAGCAGTTATAGGGTGGATAACCGTCGTGATAAATGATCCATGGTATAAGCAATTCTGGCCCTGGTTTTTAATCTTTGTTCCTGTTATCACTGTGGTCATGGGAGGGGTATTAATGTATTTGGCCACGGCCACTGAAGATAGTTTAGTGATTGACGACTATTACAAAGAAGGGAAAGCCATTAATGCTTTATTAGATAAAGAAACGAAGGCAAAAACACTCAATATTACGACAGAACTCACCGTAGAGGGGGATCGTGTGGCGGTTAAGTTCCACTCAGGTATTCCTACAGACGGCGCTGCCATCCAAATCGCCTTTTACCACGTGACCCTCGAAGCCCTCGATACCACATTACTACTTACCCGTGATGCCAATGGCGTATACCGTGGTGTGGCCGAGCGTAAATTAGAAGGAAAGTGGCGTGTCACACTGTCACCCTTAAATGACGAGTGGAAAATACAAAATACCTTAACGTTACCCCTATCTCAGCCTGTTAGTTTTAATCCGTGACCGATAAAGAATATTGTTACCACTGCGGTGAAGTCATCGATCCGCACCATGTTTATACCACTTTTGTGCTTGGTGAAAAGCGCCAAATGTGTTGCCCGGGTTGCCAAGCGGTGGCCCAGGCCATTGTGGATAACGGCTTGGAAGACTATTACCGTTTTCGTACTGCGCCGGCGGCAAAAGGCGACGATGCACTCGTTTCCACGATGGCGAAACTGGCGGTCTATGACGAGCCAGCCCTACAGGAAGAATTCGTCATTGATGACGGCGATGACAAACAAATTGAGCTAACCTTAGAAGGGATCACGTGTGCAGCTTGTGGCTGGCTAATTGAAAAGCAATTATCAAAAGTCTCCGGGATCCGACAAGTTTCTGTAAATGTGGCCCAGCGGCGGGCGTTTGTAACCTGGCTTCCTTCCCTACTCTCTTTAAGTCAAATCATGGAAACCTTGCAACGAATAGGCTATCCGGCCTTACCTTTTCAACCGGATCAGCACGAAGCCTCCTATAAAAAAGAAGATAAACAATTTTTAAAAAAGCTAGGGCTTGCAGGCATTATGTCCATGCAGGTGATGATGCTAGCGGCGGCATTATATTTTGATTTGCTCGGTAACATGGAGGCACAAACCCGCGCCTATTTCCATTGGGTAGCCCTGACCTTAACCACCCCGGTGGTATTCTATTCTGGTAGCACCTTTTATTTAGGCGCCATAAAAGCCCTTAGCGCGAAAACCGTGAATATGGATGTGCCTGTCTCCATCGCGATGTTTGGCACTTATGTGGCAGGTATTAAAGCAACCTTATTGCAACGGGGTGACGTGTATTTTGAGTCTATTTGCATGTTCATCTTTTTATTGTTACTTAGCCGTTATTTAGAACATAGAAGCCGTCATAAGGCCGCACAAATCTCAGCCAATATGATGCAATATATTCCGGTTACAGCGACTTTATTAAACGAGGAAGGTGAACAACAACAAGTTCTCGCTAAATCATTACAGGCCAATGAGGTTGTCACTGTTAAAGCGGGAGAAACCGTCCCAGTTGACGGCATCGTCCTATCTGGGCAGTCGGCCATAGATGAGTCCATGTTGACCGGTGAATTTAAACCGGCCAACAAAATAGTGGGTGACAAGGTTTACGGCGGTACAGTCAACCAAACCAGTACCTTAACAGTGAAAGTAACCAACACGTTAAAAAACGCGTTGGTCAACCAAATCATTCGTCTGCAAAGTAAAGCCATGGTCAGTAAGCCTCGGGTCGCCCAGCTGGCCGATACGTTATCCAGTTATTTTGTGTTTGCAGTACTTCTTATTGCCACTTCCACCTTTTTGGTTTGGCATTGGCTGGGCAATGAAAATGCGTTTTGGATCACTATTTCCGTACTTGTGGCAACTTGCCCTTGCGCCTTAGGCCTGGCCACCCCCTCAGCGCTTACCTGTGCCATGGCATATTTAAATCGCCGCGGCGTTTTACTTAAGCGAGCCGACGCCCTTGAACAATTAAACAAGGTGGATACGGTGGTGTTTGATAAAACCGGTACTCTTACAGAAGGCCTTTTTGCCATCGCTAAGCAATGGATAGCGCCCAATGCCACCAACGAAGAGGTGTTGGAAGTTATGGCCTCGTTAGAAGCGTTGTCAGAACACCCCATCGCCCGGGCGTTTACGGGAAAACGCACAAAAGCAGTGACAGATTTTTCCGTACATGTTGGTGAAGGTATTAGCGGTGTCATTGATGGCAAGAGCTATCGTGCTGGTACAGCGAAGTTTGCTTGTCCAAACGCATCCCCAGCGGTGGTAGGGGCAAATGTCTTTTTAAGCTGTAACGGCCATTATATGGCGGCGTTTCAAGTTGCCGACAAAATCAAGGACGATGCTCCTGCCCTTATCAAGGCGTTTAGCGGTAAAAAATTGGTGCTTCTAAGTGGCGATATTCAACAGAATGTTGGGGCGGTGGCCCGTCAGTTAGGTATTGAAGAAGCCATTGGTGGCAATACGCCCAAACAAAAATTTGCCTATGTGCAACAACGACAGCAATCAGGTAGCAGCGTCATGATGTTGGGTGATGGCATTAATGATGCGCCGGTATTAGCC
>NZ_JBAHZB010000170.1:0-4848 GCF_036697315.1 Alteromonas sp. 14N.309.X.WAT.G.H12 | reverse complement strand
ATCTGTTCTGCGGTGATCACTTCGATTTGATTGGGGTACGTATCCAATTTGAAGTTTTTCGCTATTCTGTCGATATGGGATTCATAATCTTCCAGCATAGTGAATGTCCAGTCTGGACCGTCATCAAGGGGTGTTTGAAAAGGTTTTGGCTGTACACTCATGATAGACCTCCTTGGGTCGTATCCTGTGCAGACTTCCTGAACAGTTCACGAAAAACAGGATAAATATCGCTTACCGATTGAATATGTTTACAGACAAAGTTTTCACACTGGTTTTCTACGTTCTGGTATTCCCGCCATAAACTCTGATGCTGGCGCTCGGTAATTTCGATATACGCAAAGTAACGGGTCACCGGTAAGAGGTCTTTCATCAATATGTTCTTACACATGGGAGAGTCATCGGCCCAATTATCACCGTCGGAGGCCTGGGCCGCGTAGATGTTCCAATCGCTTTCCATATACCGCTCTTTTACAATTTCATCCATCAGCTTCAATGCACTAGACACAATGGTGCCACCGGTTTCCTGGGAGTAGAAAAACTCCTGCTCATCCACCTCTTTTGCCTGAGTATGGTGGCGGATATACACCACGTCCACGTTTTCGTAGGTTCGGGTTAAAAACAGATAAAGCAAAATATAGAAGCGTTTTGCCATATCCTTTGTGGCCTGATCCATGGAGCCAGACACATCCATGAGGCAAAACATTACGGCTTTGCTGGTGGGAATAGGGCGTTTGTCATAGTTTTTAAAGCGCAAATCGAAGGTATCGATAAATGGCACACGGGCTATTTTTTGCTTAAGTGCCTCGATTTCTTTTTCCAGCGCCAAAATAGCCAAGGTATTTTCATGTTTGTCGGCTTTAAGTAGCGCCAGTTCGGCTTCTTTTTCTCGTAGCAGTTTTTTACTGCTACCGGTTAGGGCTATGCGGCGTGCCACCGAGCCTTTGAGGGAGCGGACGATATCCAGATTACTAGGTACGCCATCGGTTTGATAACCGGCACGGTAGGTTTCATATTGAATAACTTTATCAAACTGGTTTCTTTTCAGGTTAGGCAGGGCCAAATCGTCAAACAGTAAATCCAGATACTCGTCTTTTGAGATGGAGAATACAAATTCGTCTTCACCTTCCCCGGAATCACTGGCTTCGCCTTCGCCTTGCCCTTGTCCGCCTTGTGGGGGCGGGCGATCTATCTTGTCACCAGCGGTAAACTGATCGTTCCCCGGATGGACAACGGTACGCTGACCACCAGATCCAGTATGAAATACCGGCTCTTTAATATCTCGTGCCGGTATACTGATTTCTTCACCGGATTCAAGATCGGTAACAGAACGTTGTCCTACCGCATCGGACACAGCTCGCTTTATCTGTTGCTTATAGCGGCGGAGAAAGCGCTGTCGATTGACAGTACTTTTTCCTTTGCTGTTTAATCGTCGGTCAATAAAATGCGCCATAGATGTCTACTTTTTGGTTGCCACAACAGTGTATCTATACTTCTCACTTCCCGTTGACAATCAGGACGCTTTGCGTACCCGTAAGTACCAATCACACAAGAGTCTAACTTGTTTTTGTGTATAGCCTTTTTCCACCATACGATTAACAAAGTCATCATGTTTTTTCTTGTCTTCTGACGAACCTTTAGTATTAAACGAAATCACAGGGAGTAAGTCTTCGGTGTTCGAGAACATTTTCTTCTCGATAACCGTGCGCAGTTTTTCGTAGCTTGTCCACGCAGGGTTTTTACCCCCATTACTGGCTCGGGCCCGTAAAACAAAATTCACAATTTCATTGCGGAAATCTTTTGGATTACTGATACCGGCCGGTTTTTCGGTTTTTTCAAGCTCTGCATTTAAAGACTCACGGTCAAAGAGTTGTCCGGTTTCCGGATCCCGATATTCTTGATCTTGGATCCAAAAATCAGCATAGGTCACATAGCGGTCAAAGAGGTTTTGACCATATTCAGAGTAAGACTCTAAGTATGCGGTCTGAATTTCTTTACCAATGAATTCAACGTATCGGGGAATCAGGTACCCTTTTAAGAATTCGCGATAACGGTCGGCAGTTTCCTGCGGGAACTGTTCCCGTTCAATTTGGCGTTCCAGCACATAAAACAAATGCACGGGGTTCGCGGCCACTTCTTGATGATCAAAATTAAACACCCTAGAAAGGATCTTAAACGCAAAGCGTGTCGATAACCCTTCCATGCCTTCATCTACACCCGCGTAATCACGATATTCCTGATACGACTTGGCTTTAGGGTCGGTATCTTTGAGGCTTTCGCCATCGTAAACCCGCATTTTTGAGTAAATACTCGAATTTTCCGGCTCTTTAAGGCGGGAAAGTACCGTGAACTGGGCCAAACATTCTAAGGTGTCAGGAGCGCAGGGCGCGCCGTTAAGTTCACTGCTGTCGAGGAGTTTTTTATAAATACGAATTTCTTCGGAAACCCGTAAGCAATACGGGACTTTGACAATATAGACCCTATCGAGGAATGCCTCGTTGTTCTTGTTGTTGCGAAATGTCTGCCATTCTGATTCGTTGGAATGGGCAAGGATTAAGCCATCAAAAGGTAACGCGGAGAACCCCTCAGTGGGATTATAGTTGCCTTCCTGTGTTGCGGTAAGCAACGGATGGAGCACCTTGATAGGGGCTTTGAACATTTCCACAAATTCCATCAACCCCTGATTCCCCTTACATAAGGAACCGGAATAACTGTAAGCGTCGGGATCATTTTGCGCATATTGTTCTAAGCGCCGAATATCCACTTTGCCCACCAGTGAGGAAATATCCTGGTTGTTTTCATCCCCAGGCTCTGTTTTCGCAATACCAATCTGGTCTAAAACAGAAGGATAAACCCGGACCACTTTAAATTGCGAAATGTCACCACCATATTCATGCAGACGCTTTCTGGCCCAAGGTGACATGATGGTTTTTAAGTAGCGTTTCGGAATGCCGTACTCTTTCTCGAGGATCTGGCCGTCTTCGTTAACGTCAAATAATGAGAAAGGATGATCGTTGGTTGGTGAGCCTTTCAACATGTAAATTGGCACTTTCTGCATGAGCTCTTTTAGTCGTTCGGCTAAGGATGATTTACCGCCGCCAACCGGACCAAGGAGATACAGGATTTGTTTTTTCTCTTCCAGACCCTGTGCGGCATGGCGTAAGTAAGAGACAATTTGCTCTATGGCTTCTTCCATGCCATAAAATTCGTGAAATGCCGGATAGCGTGCAATGACGCGGTTAGAGAAAATCCGGCTCAAGGCAGGATCCGTTGACGTGTCTATCATCTCTGGCTCGCCAATTGCCGCAAGCAGCCTTTCAGCTGAATTGGCATAAGCCATTGGATCTGCTTTGCAGATATCAAGAAACTCCTGAATTGTGAATTCTTCTTGTTGGCGTTCCTCGTAGCGTTGCTGGTAATGCTCGAATATTCCCATCGATTCCCCCAAAAAACGGACCTTCTTATATACAGCTTAGTCTTGTTTTGAGAGTTTTAAAGAATTTTTTCAGGATATTTGGGAATAACGAAACGCGATTTTGTCTAATTGAAGAATGAACCTTTTCGAATAAAAATTGTCTTTACACCCAATCGGTTGCATTTACATTGTTGTAATAAAAAGCCCGACAGGCGCCGGGCTTTAAGTCATTTTAAGCTGCAAAAGTTACTTTGCAAAGTTCTCAGCAGCAAATGTCCAGTTAACCAACTTCCAGAAGTTTTCCAGATACTTAGGACGTGCATTGCGGTAGTCGATGTAGTAAGCATGTTCCCACAAATCCACAGTTAACAAGGGTGTTACACCGTCTTCTGTGATAGGTGTGCCAGCGTTGCTGGTGTTGACGATATCCAAAGAACCGTCAGCGGTTTTTACCAGCCATGTCCAGCTAGAACCAAAGTTGTTTACAGATTTATCGTCAAAGGCAGCCTGAAAATCTGCAAATGAGCCCCATTTGGCATTGATAGCATCAGCTAATGGACCTGTTGGTTCGCCGCCGCCATTTGGGCTTAAGCAATTCCAGTAAAACGTATGGTTCCAGATTTGCGCTGCGTTATTAAATACACCGCCTTCAGAGGTCTTGATGATCTCTTCTAAATCTTTGCTTTCAAGGTCAGTGCCTTCAACCAAGCCATTTAGCTTAGTGACATATGTGGCGTGGTGCTTACCGTAGTGATATTCCAAAGTTTCAGCTGAAATATGTGGTTCTAACGCATTTTTTTCGTACGGCAGTGGTGGAAGTTCAAACGCCATGTGATTTCTCCATTATTGAAATGAATTAATGTCACGGAACGTGTGGGACGTTTTCCACACACATTAGTGACAACGGTCAAAGCTGATATAGGGATTTTATTCGATAACACAATGACAGATTTATCATTTTTCGACAATAACGATAAAGAAAATTTCTCTCAAAGGTGTTTTTCGATAGTTATGTTTCTAAGTCTGCCCGATTCTTTTGGATCATAGCTAAGGTGATCAATTCCCTTATTTCGGTGCTGACCTCATTACCGGTTATGGTACACTGTTTGTAAGAAACCACATATAGCCGGGCTTGAATTTCGATTGTCCAAGACCCATATCGAGAGAATTAGCTTACTTTCACCCCAAAGAGGATTGAATGGAAAATACTACAGAATCAACCGTTGATAAAATTAAACAGCAAATTGCTGAGAGCCCTATTTTATTGTACATGAAGGGCTCGCCAAAACTGCCTAGTTGCGGTTTTTCTGCACAGGCTGTTCAAGCACTGATGTCATGTGGTGAACCATTCGCCTATGTGGATATTTTACAAAATCCGGATATTCGTGCCGAGTTGCCTAAATATGCCAACTGGCCCACTTTCCCTCAACTATGGG
>NZ_JBAHZB010000016.1:2010-52438 GCF_036697315.1 Alteromonas sp. 14N.309.X.WAT.G.H12 | reverse complement strand
CCACAGAGGCCACAGGGTAGGCACAATAGTCGGCGGCATAATAGGCGCTGGCACGGTGATTACCGCTTTCTCCTATTCCCCCAAATGGCGCGGCACTGCTGGCACCGGTAATGGGGCGGTTCCAGTTAACAATACCAGCACGAATGCGGGCAAAGAAATAGCGATAGTCTTCTTCGTTATCGCCAATGAAGCCCGCAGATAGACCATAACGTGTGTTATTGGCCTCGCTAATGGCAGAGTCGAAGTCGTCATAGCGGATCACTTTAAGCAATGGTCCAAAATGTTCCTCGTCTGGCAGGGTATCCAGAATGCCGGTGACATCAATAATTCCCGGCGTGGCAAAGCCTTTTTGTTTGTCAGGCTGGGTTAGCCGTACCAGTACATTTGCGCCCAGGTTTTCTAGCTCCTGTTGTGCATCGGCCATCATTTTGGCTGCAGCGGCAGAAATCATCGCCCCCATAAAGGGCTGTTCTGCATCGTCGTAATTACCGACTTTAATGTGTTTTGTCACGGCAATGAGTCGCGCTAAGATCTTGTCACCGTCATTGCCCACAGGCAGGAACAGGCGTCGGGCACAGGTGCAACGCTGACCGGATGTGACAAAAGCCGATTGCACAATATCATGGACAACGGCATCGGTGTCTTTTGCATCTTTGATAATAAGCGGGTTGTTGCCGCCCATTTCCAGTGCCAATATCTTGCCCGGATGGCCAGCAAATTGTTCATGCAGGATTTTGCCCGTGCGGGAACTCCCGGTGAAAAATAAACCATCGATATCACTGTGAGATGCCAGCGTTTTACCGGTTTCCACTTCCCCTTGAACCAGGTTAAGTACACCGGCGGGTAAGCCAGCTTGAGCCCATAAATCCACCATAAAGGCTGCCACGGCGGGGGTGAGGTCGCTGGGTTTAAATACGATGGTATTACCTGCTAACAATGCGGGCACGATATGTCCGTTAGGCAAATGACCGGGGAAATTATAGGGGCCAAAGACGGCAACCACACCATGAGGTTTGTGGCGAATAAAAGCCTGCCCAACGGGCATGGGATTTTCAACTGTTCCTGTGCGCTCAAAATAGGCTTTCTCGGAAATCCCTATTTTGCCAATCATGGCGCCCACTTCGGTGGCCGTTTCCCACTCCGGCTTACCGGTTTCTTTGGCGATGAGTTGAGTTAGGGCCGCTTTATTTTGTCCCAACAGATCGCCATAGGTTTTAATAATGGCTAATCGTTGTGTGACCGATTGTGCTGCCCAATCTGGCGCACTGTTGCGGGCCGCTTTGACGGCTAAATCAACTTGTTGTGGTGTGGCAGCCTTGCCCTCCCAAATGATCTGGTTTTTTGCTGGATCGACGGATTGAATCGTGTGTCCTTGTCCCGCGATCCACTCACCATTAATGAAGAGTGTCGTTTGCATGTATGGATCCTGTCGTTAGTCTCGATAGGCAATAGGTGCAAAACGCACACTATCACCCTCATTGATATTGAGTGCTGCCGCGGTTTGTTTTGTTATTACGGCAACATTATTGTCTTCGCTAACCGCCAAATCAGTGGCAACGGCGCGAAAATCTTTCACTGAGGTGTTAATGATGTAACAGGTTTGTCCTTCCTGAGCGACCTTTTGGTCGTCGATGAGAACCGGCAGTTTTCGGCTGGCCTGTGCAGTGCGGATATGACTGAGGTTGGCTTCCACGGTGGGGCCGGCATCGAAAATATCCACATACCCGCGATATCCAAAGCCTTCTTCCTGCAACAATTGCAGCGCTGGGCGGGTTTTGTCGTGTACTTTGCCAATCACCGCCTGGGCATCTTTACTTAACAAGTTTACATAGATGGGGTATTTGGGCATTAACTCGGCAATAAAACGCTTGTTGCCAATACCGGTGAGATAATCAGCGGTAGGGAAGTCCAACGAGAAGAAGTGTTCTTCTAGCCATGCCCAAAAGGGAGAGCGACCTTCCTCATCATTCACGCCGCGCATTTCGGCTATGATGGTTTCTGAAAAGCGTTCCCGGTGCTCCATCATAAACAGAAAGCGTATTTTCGACAAAAAGCGGCCATTAATGCCGCCCCGGGCCTGTTCACGAAGAAATAACGTACATATCTCCGTAACGCCGGTGTAGTCGTTGCATACCGATAAAATATCGACGGTGTTGTGAATATTAAGTTCACGGGAGGCATGCACCACTTTGCCAACGTGATAGTGATAAAACGCATCATCCAGTCCCACCGCCGCTTCGATACCGGTGGTACCTACCACCGTGTTGGTGTCGGTATCTTCCAGCACAAAGAGGTAGGACTGATTGCCCGGAGCGTTCACCTGTGATGAAAACGCCGCTTCTGCGCGGGCAATTTTCTTCCTCAATAAGGCTTCGTTTACCGGTAAAGAGGTAAATCCGACACCTGATTCCACGGCCACTTGGTGTAAGGCCGGGTAATCTTGTGCCGAAATGGGGCGAATAATATACATAGTCGCTCGCTCTTTAATGTGGGGTTTTAAGCGCTAACAACGTGCGCTACGGCACGTTCGAAGCGGGCCATACCTTCGCGGATCTCGGTTTCACCGATGATAAGCGATGGCGCAAAACGCACCACGTTGGCACCGGCCACTAAACACATCAGCTTTTCATCGGTGGCGGCAACAAGAAAGTCCCGCGCCCGGCCTTGGTAGTTTTTGTTTAATGCGGCACCGAGTAATAAGCCTTTACCTCTGATTTCGTCAAATACAGCGTATTTTTCATTGATCTGAGCAAACAATTGACGGAACAGGGCTTCTTTTTCAGTTACACCGTTGAGAACTTGTGGGGTGTTGACCACATCTAACGCAGCTTCTGCCACTGCACAAGCCAGCGGATTACCGCCGTAGGTGCTGCCGTGGGTACCGGGTTTTAAGTGCGCAGCAATGGCCGCTGTGGTTAACATGGCACCAATAGGGAAACCACCGCCTAACGCTTTTGCTGTGGTTAAAATATCGGGAACCACATCCAGCCCCATGTAGGCGTAAAGTTGACCGGTACGGCCCACTCCAGATTGCACCTCGTCAAAGATTAACAGAGCATTGTGTTTGTCACATAACGCCCGTACTCCTTTGATGAAGTCAGGATCAGGGGAAATAATACCACCCTCACCTTGCAGCGGTTCTATCATAACGGCACAGGTGTTGTCGTTGATCATAGCTTCAAAGCCGGCAAGGTCGTTGTAATCGCAATGCTTAATGGCGCCGGGTTTAGGTCCAAAACCGTCAGAATAAGCGGTTTGACCACCTACGGTAACAGTGAAAAAAGTACGTCCATGAAAGCCTTGATTAAACGCAATGATCTCGTTTTTGTGTTCACCAAATTGCTCTAACGCGAAGCGACGGGCTAACTTAAGGGCCGCTTCATTGGATTCGGCACCTGAATTGGCAAAATACACGCGTTCTGCAAATGTGGCATCGGTGAGCTTTTTGGCTAAACGTAATGCGGGCTCGTTGGTAAAGACATTACTTAAGTGCCAAAGTTTGTTGCCTTGTTCTGTCAGGGCATTCACAAGGGCTGGATGGCAATGACCTAAAACATTTACCGCAATACCGCCGGCAAAATCGATATATTCTTCGCCATTCTGATCCCAGACGCGAGAACCTTCACCACGAACAGGCACCATGTTCGCTGGATTATAGTTTGGTACCATGACTTCATCGAAGGTAGCGCGAGTTACTTTCATTCTATTTCCCTCTGTTATCAGGCATCCAGCAGGCTCATTGTATGGGGTTCGTGGATGCGAATAGGACAAGTTAGCCTAGTAGTATGCCATTTTTAAGTTGGATTTGTAAGCCAATGAAATTGGCTGTAGGCCTTATTTTTCGCGGGGTTTGGCTTGTTTTGCAAGAAAAGTGAATAACTATTTAGATGCAACCCCACTTGTCATTCCATTTGTTGATATGTAAAGAAAGGAAAGTTATAGCAGTGACAGGGAATAAAAGAGGATATTCAATACCATGAATGAATATCCAAAAAAATTATTCTCCTTTGATGTTTTCAATCAGCGGAAGTTGAAAAATATCCACCATCTTCAAGTGGTCGCGCTGTGCACGGGTCAGGGCGATGTTTGCCAAGGCCGATGCTATTTCTTGCTTGTCTAAAAACTGGCTTTGGTGGAGCATTCTTATGGATGTGTATTGTTGAGCGCTGGATAACAAATCAGCCAGTGCATTTGATTCATTTGCTGGTTCTACGCATGCTAAATAGGTGGAGGCCAATGGCAAATGACTAAAATGCATGTGTTTCACAATATGGGCATTGAGGGTATCGGCATACATATTTTGTATGGCAATAAGATAGTTTGCCGAGGCTGGCAACTTTGTTAGCGCCGCGTGCAAGGTGGTTTCTCGTTCCGCTTCAGCTTCTTGCAGCATTTCTATCTGAACTTGTTCAAAATATTTAAAGTAGAGCCGTACAATAGCGCAGCGCCCTAACTGGGAAAAAATCCCCACCGTATAGGCTTCGTGAGGTTCTATATCATTGGCGGGTGCAAGCTCCCGTAAGGTTAAAGCGGTGCCTTGGGCGTATTGCAGTAGGCGGTTTTTTATCTCTGGGAAGGGATCGGTAATTTTAGGCAGAGCCTTACGCAGAATAATGTATGGCAGCAACAATCTGAGGTTGTTAATACCCAAAAAGCTTAACGCGGTGCGCAATGTTTCAACGGGAATAACCTTTCCTCGGGCATCACGGCGCCGAAATTTAGGCGCATTAACCACGCTTAGCAATTCTTCATACAGCCAGGGCAGCGCCGCCGCATGGGGCTCTATACGGGAAATCGAGGTGGATTTTACCGATAGGATATCCAGCAAAGGGGCGATATTTTCATCTAACCCTAAGATGTCTTTAAACACGGTCTGGGGTTTAGAAAAATGACCTTGGATCTGATTAAACACCCGTTGGTGCAGCATCGCATTAACCCGATCTAAGTATGACGCGTCTTTATCCGCTTGAATTTGCTTATTTTTTATTGCGACTTTTTCAACATGAAGCAACCGTCGTCGTGCGTTATTTTGTTCTGATTCGTCAAAACTCACTTCGCCAGGACTACGTTTTCCCAACATTTGTGCTACCCGCGCCGGTGTGATGAGCAGATTATCGAATCGCTCATCCAAGGGGGGAAGGGATGGATGACTTGCTTTCACGAAAGTGCGGCTCCGGCGATTAATTGGCCCTGTGCACAAGGCTTCAGATACTGAATAAAACAAGGTTGGGGCTCATTCATCAAAATAATATAACTTGGTTATCGGCCGGTAGGCAGTATTTTTTGAGCTTTTATTGCTGCAAATGACTTTTTATAGTGGGTTGCTTGTTGAATAAAGGTGTTGAGTAATGCGTGTCCATGTTCTGTGAGTAAGGATTCAGGATGAAATTGTACGCCCCATATGGGCAAGGATTTGTGGCTAACCGCCATAATTTCCCGTTCCCCTGGGGTTTCTTCGCACCAAGCATCGACGCTAAAAGTATCGGGTAACGAGTCAGGGGCAATAACCAATGAATGATAACGGGTGACCTGAAACGGCGTCGGCAGATGTTGAAAAAGACCACTATTGTGATGAATTAAGGGTGAGGTTTTGCCGTGTTTTATGCAGCGTGCGCCAACAACCTGTGCGCCAAATGCCTGACCGATGGATTGATGGCCTAAACACACGCCAAGCATGGGAATTGTACCGGCAAAGGCTTGAATCGCCGCAAGGGTAATACCAGCTTCATTGGGGGTACAAGGGCCCGGTGAAAACACCAGCATATCCGGCGCTAAGGTCTGGATTTGTGACAAGGTGATGGCGTCGTTGCGGATCACGCGCACAGTCTGGCCCAGTTCCGTAAAGTACCGGGCAAGATTATGGGTAAATGAATCGAAGTTATCGATTAGTAGTAGCAATAACTGAGCCCTGTGATTGGGAGTCTGTTAACGGGGACGGGGTATAAAGCCCACTGTGTCGTAGACTTTCTCTAACGTCACCGCGGCTTTGGCTGAGGCTTTTTCTGCCCCCTGTTTCATGACGTCATCTAAGTAGCTGCGGTCTTCCCGAATGGCCCGGAATCGCTCCTGAATTGGGGTAAGTAAGGCAACGACGGCTTCGGCCACATCACCTTTAAGGTGTCCGTACATCTTATCTTCGTATTCACCCACCAGATCATCGACCTTTTTCCCCGTGGCTAAAGACAATAAGGTGAGCAGGTTCGACACTCCAGGTTTTTCCTGTGGATTAAAGTAGATACGGGCCTGCTCGTCAGAGTCGGTAACAGCACGTTTGATTTTCTTGGTGATTTTTTTCGTATCTTCCAGTAAGCCGATAAAGTTATTGACGTTATCGTCAGACTTGGACATTTTTTTGCCAGGCTCCTGAAGACTCATAATACGGGCGCCAAAGTCAGGAATATAGGGCTCAGGAATGGTAAACACATTGCCATAAATGTTGTTCATGCGGGTGGCCACGTCCCGGGCGAGTTCTAGATGTTGTTTCTGATCATCACCCACAGGAACCTGGTTGGCCTGATAGATTAAAATATCCGCCGCCATTAAGGTCGGGTAGGTCAACAAGCCGGCATTGATGTTACTCACATTTTTAGCTGACTTATCTTTAAATTGTGTCATGCGGTTCAGCTCACCCATTTGGGTGTAGCAATTTAATACCCACGCAAGTTGAGCATGCTCGGGCACATGAGACTGAACAAACAGAGTACTTTTTTGCGGGTCGATGCCACAGGCAAGGTATAAGGCTAAGCCGTCAAGGCAGGCATCCCGTAATGCTTTTGGGTCCTGGCGCACAGTAATGGCGTGAAGATCCACAAGCATATACAGGCAGTTGTAGTCATCCTGCATGGACACCCATTGCTTCAATGCGCCCATGTAGTTTCCGATAGTCAATTGGCCTGAAGGCTGACAGCCACTAAGTACGATAGGTTTGTTGCTCATTACTTTATTACCTGATTAAAACGCTTAAATTAAGCTTACTTACGGGATTTTTCCAATTCTTCCCGCATCTGCGTGATGACATGCTGATAATTCGGGGCATTGAAAATAGCGGAACCTGCCACAAACATGTCAGCTCCGGCTTCTGCGATGGAACGAATGTTATCGACTTTTACCCCCCCGTCAATTTCAATTCGAATATTTTGTCCGCTTTGTTGTACTTTCTCTTTCACTTGGCGGAGTTTATCTAACGTTGAAGGAATAAACGCCTGCCCGGAAAAGCCGGGGTTAACGGACATAATAAGAATATGATGGAGTTTGTCCATGACATGATCAAGATAATGTAGGGGCGTTGCTGGATTAAACACCAGTCCCGGTTTACATCCATGATCGATGATAAGTTGCAAAGAGCGATCAATATGCTGACTGGCTTCAGGATGAAAGCTGATGTAGCTGGCTCCCGCGTTGGCAAACTGTTCAATGAGTGCGTCTACCGGCGAAACCATCAGGTGCACATCAATGGGGGCAGTGACACCGTAATCTCTTAAGGCTGAACAAATCATAGGGCCAAAGGTCAGGTTTGGCACATAATGATTATCCATAACATCAAAATGAACCACATCTGCGCCAGCGTTAAGTACCGCCACCACGTCTTCCCCTAAGCGCGCAAAATCGGCGGACAATATTGAAGGCGCAATTAGAAATTCAGCCATACCCTTTTACCTCTTTACTGGTATTAAAAACAGGGGGAATCATACCTTGTGAAAACCGGTTTGTCTTGATTATGCGCTGCACCAATAGTGTGAGTATGTGCCAAAGTGGTGCGCGCCAAAGTGGTGCCTGAAAAATGCACGATGAAATCCTCTTATTCCATAGTAATAAAAAATCTTTCAAATCAGTTGGTTAACAAGAAATGATGGATCTTTACTAATCTATTACATTTGGGCATTAGTTTTGCGTTACTGGGTAAAACCAAATAATAAAAATAAGACAGAAAACGCGTACATGGTCTATTCGTCATTTGCGCAAAAATAATAGTTAATATAACGGAGAACACATGAAAATTTCGATGAAAAAAACCTTGCTAGCGGTGGCAATTTCTTCAGCTGCCTTAATGACTTCAGCGCCTTCCTTTGCTGAGCTAAGTGCAAACGTGAGTGTTACCAATAACTACATTTGGCGTGGTCTTACTCAGACTGCCAATGAAGCAGCGGTACAAGGAGGAATCGATTACTCACACGAAAGCGGTTTTTATGCAGGAACATGGGCATCGAACGTCAATTATGGTGCAGACGATATTTATTCTTACGAGCATGATCTGTATCTCGGCTTTTCCGGAGAATCAGGGGATTTCACCTATGATGTAGGTTACTTATACTACAACTACGATTCTGAAGCGGAGTTCGACTTTGGTGAAATCTACGGTACTGTCGGTTACGGTGCCTTTAGCGTTTCATTGTATTTGCTAGCCAATACTGAAGCGGATGAAGGCGAAGGTCAGGACTTTGGTTTCGGCCAAGCTTCATACGTTTCCCTCGATTACGCAATGCCTGTGGCGAGCGGTGCAGAAGTCGGCTTGCATGTGGGTTATCACCAAGGTGACTTCGCTGAAGCCTTTAATGGTGTTCCCGATGGTTATGCCGACTGGTCTATTTCCATTGCCAAAGACGGTTTTAGCTTTGCCATTACCGGTACTGATTTAGATGACGCAGGCGCTGATGCTTACGACAATGATTCAGTGAAATTTGTTGTCGGTTACGGCATGGATTTCGAACTGTAAGCTAAGTTTAATTCCAACAATTTGTATAACGTTGAAAGTAAAACCCGAGGCACTGGATGCTTCGGGTTTTTATTTGCCAAGTCATCCGCTGAAAGTCTCACTTGTCCTCATGGGGAATCAGGTTATAATGAGGTGGTTTTTTAATCGGTGGTAAATGTTATGCGCTTAAGAGATGCTCTGACGATAATATATCGACGCTGTTTATCCCGTCCCCGTTGCACGGTGATCGTTTTTACTCTCTTAGCGGTCTGTGTATTTTCTCCTCTTTCCTATCAAGCCAACCACTGTCAATCCGTGGCCGAAAGGGAATATAACGAGTCTGCGGCTCAGTTTTGTTTGGTAGATGGGAACATGGAAGTCAGCTGGCTAAAATGGCTTTCTGGCAAATCCCCGTCTATCCAGTTTCACCTTTTCGATCTTCTTGAATTGCTTTATGACAATTCCAATGGCGAATATACCCCTACAAAAGGGCGTTAGGAGCACAAAATGGTAGCGAAAACACGTCAAACGGATAACTTACAACGAACCTTTTTGTCATCCGACTCATCTGTGATAGCCATGATTTTAAGTGTGCTGGCCAGTGCCTTCGGTGTACAAAGCCATAAAAACTATGAGCGGGATTTTAACTCGGGGCAAATTGCAGGGTACATTATCATTGGCATTATCTTTGTGGCCTTGCTAGTGGTATCACTTGCCTTGCTGGTTCATTTTATCCTTAACTGACATTGTTTTATGCCGTTTGAGTTTGCTTAGCCCTTCTTTTTTGTTGGCGTTTTTTGGTCTTCGGCAACGACAGGTTCGGGGTGAAATACGCCAGTATTTCTGCCACGGGTTTGCGGGTGGCACCATTTTGACTAATTGAACGGCGAACGGACAACTCAGAAATATCAGCCGACGTATAAAGCTGCCGAGTTATGGGTAAATCATGATTTGAAATTAAAACTGGTATGCCACGCTTGTAGGATGCCCGTACAGCCAGCTTGGCCAGTTTATGTTGGGCATCAAGCCCAAAACTTGATGAGGCATAACTGGTAAAGGCCGCGGTCTTACTGACAGGGGCATAGGGGGGATCGCAATAAATGACGTTGCCCCGTCTGGCACGCCCAAATATTTTTTCAAATGGCAGACAGGTGAATACGGCTTTTTGTGACTTTTCGGCAAAAAACAGCATTTCTTCATGGGGAAAATAGGGTTTTTTATAGCGTCCGAAGGGGACATTAAAACGGCCTGCTAAACTATAGCGGCAGAGGCCATTAAAACCGTGTCGGTTTAAATAAATAAACAATATTGCGCGATAATATTCATCGGAGGTTTGGTTAAACTCTTCACGCAATGCGTAGTAGGTGGCTTCGCAATTGTGATCACGGGTAAAGAATCGTGAGGCATCATGAATAACCGCATCAGGCTGGGCTTTTAAAAAATTATAGAGATTAATTAAGTCCGGATTAATGTCGTTAAGCAAATAACGCTTAAAATTGGTGTTCAGGAAAACAGACCCTGCTCCAACGAAAGGTTCAATGAGCCTATTGCCGGATGGGAGTTTGGCATTGATGGCTTCTACCAGGCTGTACTTTCCGCCGGCCCACTTCAGAAAGGCCCGGTTTTTTTTCTGCATCATGCTCTTTGAATTTTACCCACGCGCACATCACGTTTTAAACGTGTTTTAGGACAGTATTGTTTTTTTGGTTTACCAGCCCGTTTAAATAAACCACAGACAACCAAACGTTTAGTGATTGTATCTGTCATCGATCATCGCCACAACCTGCAATCGCCAACCTTGGGCTTAAACGGCCATACTTACAGCAATAACTCCCTAATTGGTGATGTTTTATCCAGCATGAGCCAGATAGCGATCAAGGGTATTGGCAAAGGCTTGGCGTTCTCGTTGGGACAAAGGTGGGGGACCCGAAGTTTGTATGCCACTGGAGCGCATGGTGTCCATAAAATCACGAATATTGAGTCGGGAACGAATATTTTCTTTGGTGAGAGGCTCACCTCTGGGGGTTACCACGGTTGCCCCTTTTGTGATCACTTCATCAGCCAAAGGGATGTCAGAGGTTATTACCAGATCGCCATTACTCACCCGCTGCACAATTTCGTTATCGGCAATATCAAAACCCTGTTCCACTTGGACGCGTGAAAGCCAGGGAGAAGGTGGCACCCGTATGGCGTGATTCGCCACGAAGGTAATACGCACTTTTGCCCTTGGTCCTGCTTTAAATAAAATTTCTTTAATGGCCACCGGACAGGCGTCGGCATCCACCCAAATAGAGACTGCCATTACCTTGCTACCTTATTTATTTCTTCAATAACATCGCGCCCGCGTTTAATAAACGCATCATCCCGACCATGAAAGGGAGGCAGTTCAGCTCTGGCAGCATTGGCTTTGGCAAAGGAATCAAAACGTTGATTGTATATAAGCACAAACCAATCGCCACCATAACGCTGGGTGCGGTAGATCCATACATGGTCGGCAAGCTTGTTGTCTTCAACAAATTCATTCATCAATGTTTCATGCTTTAAGCCTGCAAGCTGAATAACATAATCGCTCACAATGATCTGTTCCAGTAGCTTTTTGCTGTCATAATCGTGAGAATCAAAGGTTTGGCTAGGTGTTTCGGCCACAGGCTCAACGGATTCAGCGGCATCAGGCGTGGGTTCGCTGAAGGTCGGTCGCGCAGGGAGTGTTACCGCAATAGCTTGTTCCGTACTGTCAATAACGTCTTCTGATGGTGTAGTGGATGTTTCTTTAGTTACAGACGAAGGCGTGGCTTCCTGAACTAAGGTGTCTGTTGTGGTTTGTGATTTATCCCCATTATTTTGCGGCGTTTGGGGAGCAATAAAATCGGCACCGGAGACGGACAATGGGGATTGGGATACCTGTGAGCTACTCGGCAGAGAAGCAATGGCATCTACAGCACTGTCTGCGATGGTTTTGACTGGCTCAGCAGAGGGCTGTGCTTCATTGCTCTGGGGCGATACGGATTCTTCAGCGGCCTTATCTGTGGTTGTCGTTTCAGCCACATTGCCGGATGGGGTATTGTCACTGCTGATGTTTTCGATAAAGCTACGTAAGTCTTCATCGGTTTCATGATTGGCATGGTTAGAATGGTGTTCGTCATCAATGGCGACGGTGGCGTCGTCCCAGGAGGCCGCGGGCATGTCCGTGTTGTTCGCTTTCTCATCATCCAGTTGATTAAACGCAGAACCAGGTTTTACCCCGAGCTCTTGTGGGGGCGAATTTTCAATAGGATTGAACAGCGCGTTAATGTCGTCACTGTATTGCCAGTAAATTAACGCGCTAAAAACCGCTAAAAATAAGATAGCAATAAGTGACAAAAACAATGGAGAACCCAATGACATCCGTTGTTTAGTCTCAATTTGTTCATCGTAGCCATTACGCTTTGCCAAGTGCTCGTGAAATGCCTTACGTCGGTTCTCAATCATAGTATCTAACTCTGAGCCAGGTTGTTGAGCCGCCACTGACTTACTACTGATTAGCAGGGGCGTATCGGTATTTTTCGCCGGGAGCCACTGTTTAGCATTTTCCGCCCACGCGGTTTCACCGAATAACAAGACATTTAAGTGCTGTTTGTTACCGGCAAAACGACTTTGTAGAACAAGATCCCACAATTCCTGCAACAAGACATCAGGTATATGTTCAGCTTGAGTAATGGTAATGAGAATGGGGCCAACATGTTCATTCAGGCCGGCCAGTAATTCATTGAGCGGACGCACAAAACTGCCCACTAGAGTACCGAGTAATTGTCTACACAACTGTCTGCGATAGTCAGACAGATCCATAGACGAATCAGCCGTTAAATACGCAATTTCAGTTTCGTCTTGCTGCTGGAATACGAATGACTCCAGTGTTTTTTTCTGTTGTGCGACGGTGTCGCCGCTGACAAAAATCAGTTGTGATGAATAATTGACCAGATATTCTAGCCGGTCATGCAACTCAGATTGCACTTCAAATACCCTCTGCTAATTACTGGTAGGTATTACACATAGACCAGAAAACTCGTCAGCAATAATCTCAGGCTGATGAAATGTCAGTTTAGAATTTGGCTTAAAATATCGTCACTGACGTCTTTAGTCACAACTGCATGCCCTATTCCTTGTGGAATAACAAATCGTATATTACCGGCTTCCACCTTTTTGTCACGACGCATATGTGTCATATATGCCGTTTTTTTCATTTCATCTGGCCCGGTTACAGGCAGATTAAAGGAAGACAGAAGCGTAACTATCCGTCGGCTTTCTGACGCATTCATCCAGTCAAGTGCTACGGCAGTATTACAAGCAAGCACCATACCAGCGGCTACGGCCTCGCCGTGAAGCCAGTTGCCATAGCCCATCTCGGCTTCAATGGCATGACCGAAAGTGTGACCTAAATTCAGTATGGCACGTAATCCACCTTCACGCTCATCCTTAGCGACCACGTCGGCCTTAATTTCGCAGCAACGGAATATGGCTTCGGAGAGTGTTTTAGTGTCGAGGGATTTTAGTTCTTCGGCGTGGCGTTCTAGCCATTTAAAGAAAACTTCATCGTAAATAATGCCGTATTTGATCACCTCGGCCATGCCCGCAGCAAATTCACGCTCTGGAAGAGTGGACAAGGAATCGGTGTCGATGGCAACAAATACCGGCTGATAAAAAGCGCCAATCATGTTTTTTCCCAACGGATGATTGACTGCGGTTTTACCCCCTACAGAGGAGTCCACTTGCGACAATAGCGTGGTAGGTACTTGAATAAAAGGGACACCGCGTTGATAGGAGGCAGCAACAAACCCGCACAAATCGCCAATCACGCCACCACCAAGAGCAATCAGTGTGGTATCTCTGGCTGCATTCATCTCAAGCAGACGGGTCATGATGAATTCAAACTGTGCTAAGGATTTGTGTTGCTCGCCATCGGGAATAATGATGCTTTCAATTTTTACATCACCACATGCTGCTTTTGCTTTTTCAAGATACAAAGGAGCAACAATGTCATTGGTTATGATGACAGCCAAAGGGCCTTTTATATAAGGGGAAAGTAAATTGGGTTGAGATAGCAGACCCGCTTCGATATGAATCGGGTAGCTACGATCTCCGAGTTTTACCGTTAACATCGACATCACGCAGCTCCCTGAGTTAATTCACTATAATCCGATTTTACTGATTATTTGATTGGCCACAGCACGCGCTGATTGATCATCCGTATCAACAATGTAATCAGCCACTTCTTCGTACAAAGGATTACGTTGTTCTGCCAATTCTCGCAAAACTTGTTCTGGCTCGCCTTTTTGTAGCAGCGGACGACGTTTGTCGCGCTGAGTGCGAGCTACCTGCTTATCGATGGTTGTTTGCAGATAGACGACAATGCCACGAGCAGAAAGCCGGTTGCGAACAGCTTTATTTGTTACTGAGCCACCACCGGTTGCCAGCACAATTCCTTGCCGGTCTGTGAGATCGTTAATAACGCCCTCTTCACGCTTGCGGAATCCATCTTCACCTTCGAGGTCAAATATCCAAGTAATGTCTGCACCGGTACGGCGCTCTATTTCTTGGTCAGAATCAAAAAAGTCAAGGTGAAGTTCGTCTGCAAGGTGCCTGCCAATTGTGCTTTTACCTGCACCCATGGGGCCAATTAGAAAGATATTACGTTTTTCAGCCATATTTGCTTATATCACAACTTTTATACTGTTAAGGGCAGCGGTCTTGCTTTCTTTACTACCCGTTCACTCGTACCCATTTCTATTTTCAACGGATACCACGCTTTAAACCTCGCTTTAATTTCGAGAGCGCGATTATCTCAGTTTCACAGGTAGCGATGCAAGTTTTGTTGTTGTTTTAATCTATATATCTATAAATCAGTAGGTTAGGGGCATGAAAAGTGCATATTCGTCGGTCAAAGATTAATTTTTAGCGAGGAATATGCACAAAAATAGCCGCTACAGTGATTCTGCGACAATTTTGGGGGTGACAAAAATCAATAATTCACGTTTTTCGTACACCGTGGACTGGCTTTTAAATAGCCGGCCAACCACAGGAAGATCACCCAAAAGCGGGACTTTAGAAACATCCTCAGTGTCGGTTTGCTGGAATATTCCCCCTAATACCACAGTTTCGCCATTATCCACCAATACCTGGGTTTGGATTTCCTGAGTATCAATGGCAACCGCATCTCCAGTGGAGGTACTAACGGTTTCACCCTGTGAATCTTGGGTGACGACAAGATCAAGAATGATACGGTTGTCAGGGGTAATATGGGGCGTGACTTTTAAACTTAATACGGCTTTTTTAAATTCCACCGAAGTAGCACCACTTGAGGTTGATTCCACATAGGGGATTTCGGTACCTTGTTCAATATAGGCTTCGTGCTGATTGGCAACCGTGATACGGGGGCTGGCAATAACTTCCCCCTTACTTTCTGCTTCTAAGGCCGATAATTCTAAATCTAAGATGGTGCCATCCACTAACTCGGCAATTTGAAACCCAATTGAGGCTGCAGAATCACTGCTCACTGGTAAATTAACGTTCAGCCGATCAGAAAGATCAGGCACGACGCCAGCAGAAGCCGATTCCGTTCCTTCCAGCGATCCGGAAATAGAGCCGTTGCTTGTGGTATCAGTATATCCCCAGCGCACGCCCAGTTGTTCGTCAGCGCTGTCACGTACGGTGACCATGCGTGATTCTATCAATACTTGTTTAACAGGAATATCCAGCGCCTTAACCACCGTTCGGGCTTCGTCGATGGACGCCAGGCTGTCTTTTAACAACAAGGTATTGGTCCGCTCATCCACCGCCACTGAACCCCGTTCAGATAAAATGCCGCCGTCCTTGGACTTTAAAATGCTAGCCAGAGTGAGGGCTTTGGCGTAATTAATGGTGATGTTTGCGGTGTGTAATGGCGCTAAATCATATTTTTGTTTGCTGTTTTGCAACTCAGCGGTTTCTCGGGCGGCCAGTTCTTCTGCTGGGGCGACCAATAAAATGTTTCCTTCCATGCGCTTGTCCAGACCTTTAATTTTTAAGATCATTGCCAGCGCCTGATCCCAAGGTACACCTTCTAAACGAATGGTAATATTACCCGATACGGTATCGCTGGTGACCAGATTAAAGCCGTTAGTTTGGGCAATAATCTGTAATACTTGTCTAACCGGAACGTCTTGGAAATCGAGTGAAATAGGGGTGCCTGAGTATTCAGGGGCCTCCTTGGTTTTGGCCAATTCCTCTTTGGTCATGGGTTGTATTTCTACCCGCAGGGTATTGTCCTTTTTATGGTGACGGGCGACGACAGCGCCGTCATAGCGGATAACCAGTCTTGAGCCATCACTATCCTGAAAGGTCTCGAGGGTTTCCACACTGGTGCCAAATTGGATAACGGTAAGTTCAACCAGTTGGTCTTCAGCTAACTCAGTGGCAGGCAAGAAAATGGTGAGTTGGCCTTGGGCTTCAACAAGTTGGGGTTCTACTTTATCGTTATCGAAGGTGAGGGTGGTAACAGCCAGATTATTGGCTTCTCTGGAAAAGTCGATATCCGTTAAGGTGGAGGTAAATACTTTATCTTCATCGGCGTAAGGATCGAGAAGAACGGTATCTGGTTCCTGACTCAGCACCGGCCCACAGAAAAGTGCTGTAAAAGCAAAGGCAATAAACTGGCTTCCCGCCAACGGCCATGAGGCTGATTTAATCTTAAAAACTCTATTGAAAAGATAGCGCTTATACATTCTTATTATCTCCTGCTGATGTATGCATCATCAGCGTGGTTTTTTCCCGTTGCCAGCATCCCGCTCCATCGGGTAGCAATTGTTCAATAACGATAGATTCATCGTTTATGGCAATGATTTCGCCATAGAATAATCCAACATGGTTCCCTTTTCGGGCTTTCAGCAGAGTACCTTCGTTTGTTTTAAACAATACCCAGCGTACACCCTGAGTAGTAAATGTGCCAGATAACGTCAGGGAATCAAGACCATACTGCTCTAATTTTTCTTTTTTTCGATTAAAATCAGGCTGAATACAATTATTTTTACTCGCCACAACAAAGGGGGTGGTTCTATCAACTGGAGGGGCAAAGGGACTGCGAAGATTCGACGCCGTGTATTTAAACGCGGGTTGCGAAGTAAATTCTGGGTAAGGATCGACCTGGGCTTTGGTGGTGGCTCTGATTTCTTGGGTGTAGGCTTGCAAGTCATCGATTTTGGGCGAACATGCGCTGACCAGTAACATCGCAGCAATACCCATTACTATGACGTGAATCGGATTCCTCACTGCTGCTCTCCTTCCGGTCCAGACAACGATGTGCGATAGGTTTTTGCCTGCATTTGCAGATTTAAGCGATTGCCCTGATGGTTAATTTCAAAATCATGCAAGGTGACAATACGGGGCAGATCGGCAATTTCAGAAACGAAGGCGCCAAAATTGTGGTATCCCCCAGACACTTCAATTTGAATGGGGAGCTCGGTATAAAATTCCTTGGGGATTTCTTGTTGCCAGTTAAGCAATTTAAAAGTGAGGCCAGATGTTGTACCCACGTAGGTAATATCATCGAGAAGCCCAGGCGTTTCGTTGTTCGTAGGTAATGAACGTAGCATGGAAGAGAAGTCTTTTTCTATCCGATCTAACTGGGCCTTGTAGCTTTCTAAATTAACTGCAATTCGGTATTTTGCTTGAAATTGCAGTTTGAGTTCTTGTTCTTGTACTTCAGCTTTATCCAGTACAGGTAGTTTAGGTTTAACCACAAACCAATAACCCAACGCGCCGACGACGATCATGACAAACAGCGCCATGACAATTTTGACCTCTTTGGACCAAATGGCAACCTGTTCAAAGTCCAGTTCGTTGAGTTCCTTTAATTTATTAAAATCGAAACTCATTTCTTTTCTCCTTTCTCTGCCTGATCAAGAGGAGGTGAGACGGTAGGGCTGATTCTAAATTTCAGCGTGAAGTCGCTTACGGCATCGCTAGCGGAAGTGTCTGCTTTGATGGAGGAGAGTTCGCCGCCAATGAAAACTTTTGAATTTTCAAGCCGTCGCATGAAATCGGACAAGCGGTTGTTTGAATCACTCAAGCCGGTAATTTCTATTTGGTTGCCCATCCGTTTCATGGTTTGAAACGTCACCCCAGGAGGGACGATACGAGCGAGCTCGTCAAACACCGATGGGGCAACATTGCGGCTAATTTGCAGTTGCTCAATAAGTGCCATACGTTGTTCGATGGCTTTTTTACTGTCTTTTATTTTCTGAATTTCAGCAATCTGCGTATTAAGTACATCAATTTGTGTTTGTAAAAATGCGTTGCGCGCATTTTGATTACTGATTTGGTTGTCGATACCTTTGCCTATCCCCCAGAAAATCGCTCCGGTCACTAGGGCCACGGCGCCGAGTAGGGCAAAATAGTTTTGTTTTTGTAATTGGCGCTGTTTTTCGCGCCATGGAAGCAGGTTTACATGTGCCATTCACTAAAACTCCTGCTCGCAAGCCCGGCCGCTAAGACCAATTGGGGCGCAATTTTTGCCAAACGGTCAGCGTCCAGTTTAGGGTTGATGGTCATACCATCGAAAGGATTGAAAACTTCCACTTCCATGTCCAAATCTTGTTTTAATATTTCTGTTAGTGCCGGCACTGTGGCACCGCCGCCACAAAATATGATGCGCTCGGGTCGTTCACCATGAGTGGCAGAAACATACATTTGTATGGCACGGTTTATTTGCTGCTGCAAATTCGCAACAAAAATTGGCAAGGTATCTTCCTGCCAGTTGCCAGGTAATGTACCGGCAATGGCCTGTTTTTCGGCTTCAGCCACTTCCAACATGTTTATGGCGGCAAGATCCTGCATTAACGTATTCAGGCCGAATGCATGTTCTTTGGTGTATATTACCTCGCCTGCCTGCCATACACAAAGTTGTAACAACGAGGCGCCAAGATGAATGCAACATACTTTTTCTTCTTCATTTTCAATGGGATAAAAATAGTATAATGCATTACCAAGGGCATACCCTTCAACATCTACAATCTTGGGTTCAAAGGGAACCTCGCGCACCAGTGTAATTCGGCTATCCACCAGATCGCGGTGGGCGGCGGTTAGCAGCACATTGGTTTTACCCGGTTGAGCCTTATTTTCGGTGAGCTCTTCAAAATCCAGATACACTTCTTCAAGGGGGTAGGGGATGAGACTGTCTGCTTCGATTTCAATTTGGCCTTCAAGCTCATAATCGGTAAGACCTTTTTCCATGGTCACCACCTTAGCGAGTACCGAAGAACCGGCCACAGCTATCGCTGCCGGCTTGTTCTTTATCTTTAAGGCGAGTTTTATTTTTTTCAGGGCAAGACTTACCGCATCAAAATCTTTAATTTCACGTTCGGAAAAGGCATTTTTTGTAATGGCTTCACAGGCATATCCCTGCAACACAAAACCTTTGGCCGATCGTTCAATTAATACGGCTTTTATTTGACGAGTCCCTATATCAAGGCCCACAATAGGTGGCAGCTTTTTCTTAAACGGCGATTTCATTTGCTGGCGTCCGAAATTTTGAAATTTATGCTCTAAAGTAGAATGTATCTTAAATTTTTTAAACTGTATGGTTCAATATAAGGTACATAGGTATAATTTTTTAAGTCCGAACGACTCAACATTCTTGGTAGCGTAAACTTCGTGAAGTACATCAAATCCCTCTTTTTATTTTTCATTATTAGCGGCATCCTTGGGCTGGGAGCATTATTTGGTCTGTATTTTTATATCAAACCTGACTTGCCCAGTGTTACTGTTCTGAAGGACGTGCGTCTTCAGACCCCTATGCGTATTTACACAAACGATGGAAAATTGATCTCCCAATATGGAGTTAAACGGCGGATCCCGGTAAAACTTGAGGATGTTCCACAAAAATTAATTGATGCCGTGCTGGCAACGGAAGATAGTCGTTTTTATGAACACTACGGTATTGATCCTATCGGCGTGGCACGTGCAGCCCTGAATCTGGTGTTAACCGGGGAGAAGCAGCAGGGGGCCAGTACGCTCACCATGCAGCTTGCTCGAGGTTTTTTCTTATCTCGGGATAAAACCTTTATGCGCAAAATAAAAGAAATATTTATTGCCATACACATGGAGCAGGTACTGAGTAAAAATGAAATCTTAGAGTTGTACCTAAACAAAATTGAGCTTGGGCATCGAGCGTTTGGTTTTGGCGCAGCGGCCCAAGTGTATTACGGAAAAAGTTTAAAAGAATTAACGCTGGCACAAATTGCTACCATTGCCGGCTTGCCTCAAGCCCCTTCGGTGCTAAACCCCATTAGTCGTCCCGAACGCGCCGTTGAAAGGCGCCGCATTGTATTGTTACGTATGCTTGATGAAGGTTTTATCACCAAAGCGGAATTTGAAACAGCGAGCCACGCACCGGTGACGGCGGTAAAACACGGAGCCGAGATTGCTTTCGATGCGCCTTATCTGGCCGATTATATTTACCATGAGATGGTGGATCTTTATGGTAAGGAAGAAGCTGAAACCGGTGGTTATCAGGTGTATGCAACGGCCACTTCACAGATACAGCAGGCAGCCCAGAATGCGGTGATACAAAACCTTCATGATTATGATGAGAGGCACGGTTATCGAGGCCCGGTAACCTGGTTGTGGAACGCCCCTTTACCGGAGGATGATGCCGATCCACTGGCGCGTAACGAAGCCAAAGTGCCGGTTGTGGATAAGAAAAAGTCGGAATGGACGTTGGATGACATTAAGGCGGCGCTGGACGAGGTGCCTCATTTTCATCCATTGGTGCCGGCGGTGGTGACGCAAGTAGACGAACAGTCAGTGCAAGTACTGGATCTCAACGGGGTAGAACACACCCTGTTGTGGGAAGGGCTGGATTGGGCTCGTCCCTATATTACCGACTCCAGACAAGGTGATGAGCCGAAAGTTGCTGCGGATATCCTTGCTGAGGGGGCGGTGATTTACATCCGTAAAAAAGATGAACAGTGGCGTTTGTCCCAAATTCCTTCCGTTAGTGGTGCCCTCATTGCGTTAAATCCTAAAAATGGAGCGGTTGAGGCCGTGGTGGGAGGTTACAGTTTCTATCAGAGTCAGTTTAATCGGGCGACCCAGGCAAAACGCCAAGTGGGCTCTAATATTAAACCCTTTATTTATTCTGCGGCACTGGAAAACGGTTATACCTTGGCCTCCATCATAAATGACGCCCCTATTAATCAGTGGAATGCGGCTACCGGCGTCGCGTGGCGGCCACAAAATTCGCCGCCTGAATATGACGGTCCAATTCGTATGCGAGTTGCCCTTGGTAAATCCAAGAACGTGGTGTCGGTACGATTACTGCGGGGCGTGGGTTTACAGAAAGCCAGAGAACACTTAGCGAAATTTGGTTTTGACCTCAACGAGATCCCCAATGATGAAACGGTGGCCCTCGGTTCTGGCGCGCACACTCCTTTGGAAGTGGCACGGGCCATGTCAGTCATTGCCAACGGTGGCTATCTTATTACGCCTTATTTTGTCGATCGGGTGTTAAACGAGCACGGTGAGACCCTGTGGAAAAGTAATCCTACCTGGGCCTGTAATCCATGTTCTGATGACGATGGTAATGTCATAGAACAACAAGACAATGTGGAAGATTTGATGGAAGCCCAATTGAATGCCGCCGGCGGATTGGCTAATAAGATCCCTGATAATGGCGATAAAGTTTCAGCGAAACGTTCTGCTCCCCAGGTGATCAGTTCGCAAAACGCCTTTTTGGTTGCTGATATGATGAGAACTGGGGTTAGAGCCAATGGGAGTTGGAGCAAAAAGACTTACTGGATGGGAACCGGCTGGCGGGCACGTAATATTTTGCAACGGGATGATTTAGCGGGTAAAACCGGAACGACCAATGACGCACGAGATACCTGGTTTAGTGGTTTTCATCGTAATATTGTCGCCACTGCTTGGGTGGGCTTCGACGATATGAACAGAAATTTAGGCCGGGCTACGCGCAATCAAAACCTCATAAATCGCAATCCCGAGAAGTTTAACTGGTTCGGAAATGCCATGATTGGTGGCGAAGATGGTGCCAAAGCGGCGGAACCTGCATGGATCCGTTTTATGCAAAAGGTTCTCGATGGAGTACCGGAACAACCCATGCCTATCCCTGATGGCATTGTGCGGGTGCGCATTGATCGTACCACTGGTAGGTTGACTCGACGAACAGACCATACGACACTCTTCGAATATTTTAAGCAGGGGACACAGCCAAAAGTGTTTGTGCTGGATGATGATGTGGTCGACCCTGCCCAGAGTGAAGAAAACGCGACGCCCGAAACAGAAGAAATATTTTAAGTATTCATGCCGTCATGATCGGGCGATTTTTTAATAATATCATCTACAAACCATCGGATTTAAAATGTCAGAAGAGTCAAACCGATATTTATACATTCCCCATGCAGGACCCTCATTGCTGGAAACGCCTTTACTGAACAAAGGCAGTGCTTTTACGGCGCGAGAAAGAGCGTCGTTTAATCTTACCGGGTTATTGCCGCCCCGGTATGAATCTATCGAAGAGCAGGTAGAGCGTGCTTATTTACAATACAAATCTTTTGATGAAGCGTTAAACAAGCATATTTATCTTCGTGCTATTCAAGACAATAACGAAACCCTGTTTTATCGTTTAGTCCAGTCACACATTGAAGAAATGATGCCCATCATTTATACCCCAACGGTGGGCGATGCATGTGAACAGTTTTCTGATATCTATCGTAGTTCCCGGGGATTGTTTGTATCTTACGAAGAGCGACATCTGCTCGATGACATTGTGCGCAATGCCACCAAGCGTAAAGTCAAAGTGATTGTGGTGACCGACGGCGAACGTATTTTAGGTCTCGGCGATCAGGGCATTGGTGGCATGGGGATCCCCATCGGTAAATTATCTTTGTATACCGCCTGTGGCGGCATTAGTCCCGCTTACACCTTGCCTGTTATGTTAGATGTGGGAACCAATAACGAAAAACTGTTAAATGATCCTATGTATATGGGGGCTCGTCACCCACGTATTAGCCAGGACGAGTATGACGAGTTTGTTGACATGTTTATTCATGCCGTTAAACGTCGTTGGCCGGAAGTGTTGATCCAGTTTGAAGACTTCGCTCAGCCCAATGCCATGCCGTTACTGCAGCGCTACCGCAACGAAATTTGTTGTTTTAATGACGATATACAAGGCACAGCGGCGGTGACGCTGGGTACCATCCTAGCGGCTTGTCGAACCACCCAACGTAAGTTATCCGAGATGAACGTGGTCTTTGTGGGCGCGGGCTCAGCGGGCTGTGGTATTGCCGAAATGCTTATCTCACAAATGATCTTTGAAGGTTTGAGCGATGCGCAGGCCCGTCAACAGGTCTTTATGGTGGACCGATTTGGCCTGTTAACGGAAGGGATGGAAGGGTTGCGTGATTTTCAGGCGAAACTTCAACAATCCAAAGATACGGTATCCCAATGGACGTTCTCCGGTGAATATCCTTCGTTGCTAGATGTGGTGCACTGCGCCAAGCCCGATGTATTAATTGGTGTATCCGGACAGCCGGGTTTGTTCACCGAACAAGTGATACGGGCGATGAAAAGCTATAGCGATCTCCCCATTATTTTCCCATTAAGTAATCCTTCCCGTCAGGTAGAGGCGAGACCGGAGCAGGTGATAGCGTGGACCGAAGGCGAGGTTGTTATTGCCACAGGAAGCCCGTTTAAGCCCGTGGAATACAATGGACAAACCTATCCTGTGGCCCAGTGTAATAACAGTTATATCTTCCCTGGTATCGGTTTAGGGGTGATTGCTAGTAAAGCTAAGCGGATCAGTGATGAAATGCTGATGGCCGCCAGTAATGCGTTAGCCTTAGCGTCTCCCATGGCCAATAGCGGTGAAGGGAGTTTGCTTCCTCCTCTTACTGAAATCAGCAGCCTGAGCAAAGATATTGCATTTGCTGTGGCAAAAGTGGCAATGGAGCAACAACTGGCCTTGGAAATGTCTGATGAAGCATTAAAAGACAGTATTGAGAACAACTTCTGGAAAGCGGAATACCGCCCTTATAAGCGGGTGAGTATTTAAACGGTTAACAAAAACCTGCCTCCATGATACCCATCGAGCCGTGATCCTTTCACGGCTTTTTTTATCCTTAAAACAACCACCTAGCACAGCGCGTCGCGAATTTGTTACAGCGATGGCAAAGAGCGAAATACAACAGCTGTATGTATTTCATTCAATGGATGGCACGAGAGTATAAAAATTAACCATTTACTGATCCCCTAGGGCGAGCCGTATGCATTGGCTGAAGAGGTGTCGTTAGTTTGCTACAAAATCCCTATGTATTGATGTGGCGCTTTTTGTTTTTTAACTTTAAATCATTGATGATAAAGGATTTGTTCAAGTTGGCATAGAGCTTGTTAATTCAGGCTACCTAAATGATGATTTAGAACCAGTTTGCGGGCAATGGATTGGCCGCTCTTTTCTTTAGTGGGTGCCTTGCTGATGTGTTAAAGCGCAAATAAGGCACAGGGAGATAACGAGAAAAAAGTAAAAGCAGCGAGGCTGCTTTTACTTTAGTGCAAGGGTAAAAACTTTGGAATTGCGCTGAAAGTTATACAGTTCTTTTTTCGCTTCTGGTAGCGCACTTAAACTCGCTGGCATAAAGCCATGCTCTAAAAACCAGTGGGCAGTGAGGGTCGTTAACACAAACAAGGTGTCAATGCCTGAATCCAGTGCCCGACGCTTAACTTCTTCTAAGATCCGTTCAGCCCGATTTTTACCACGATAGTCAGGATGGGTTGCCACGCAGGCTAACTCCGCTTTTCTTTCCTCAGGGTAAAAATAAACGGCTGCACAGGCGATGATCATACCGTCACGAACAATGATGATGAATTGATTAATTTCGTTTTCCAGACGCTCTCTGGAACGTTTCACCAAGGCTCCGCTTTCTTCCAAGGGCTTAATGAGATTGATGATCCCGCCCACGTCTTCAATGGTTGCGCCCCGCAATTGCTCGTAGTGATGTTCCAGCACAAGCGAACCTGCGCCATCACGGGTAAACAATTCCTGGAGTAACGCACCATCGGTTTCATAACTGATGCAGTGTGCTCTGGGAATCCCCGCAGCAACACTGGTGGTCAGCGCACTTAATACGGTGGGTTCTGTTTGAATTTTTTCTTCGAAGATGAGCTGTTCAAGTTGCGGACGTTCTATAGTGCGCAATAATTTACCATCGTTATGATGAATACCATCATCTTTTGAAAATACGATAAGTTTATCGGCTTTCAAAGCGATGGCCGCTTGGGTAGCCACGTCTTCGTGGGACAGGTTGAATACTTCACCCGTGGTGGAATAGCCCATAGGAGAAAGTAACACGATGGAGCCGTCACTTAGGTGATCATTGATGCCTGTGGTATCGATACGACGTACTAAGCCGGTGTGTTCGAAATCGATGCCGCCACGCACGCCCATGGGCTTGGCTACCACAAGGTTACCTGTACAGACACGAATTTGCGCGCCATGCATGGGTGAGTTAGGTAATCCCATGGTAAGTAACGCTTCCACATGGCTACGTACCGAGCCCGCCGCATCCTTGACGCATTCTAAGGTTTGCTTGTCGGTAATGCGAATACCGCCTTTGAACCGCCCCTCAATACCCCGTAGTTTAACCCGTTCGTCAATTTGCGGACGCGCACCGTGGACGAGGACTAAACGTACGCCCAAGCTTGCTAACAGGGCAATGTCATGAATGATATGGGCGAAATTTTCATGTTCGATGGCTTCGCCACCAAACATGAGAACGAAGGTTTTTCCTCGATGTGCATTAATGTAGGGCAAAGAGCTGCGGAACAGCTTAATGCCCTCATGATGAGCTAACACCATTGCTATTTACTACCCCAATTTGTCCAGACTTTCCAGTTCTTGGTAAAGTGCTTTGGTCACGGTTTCTTTGCTGGTGCCACCCAAAATATTACGTTGGTTTACACCAAATTCCAGTTGTAATACCGGGTACACATCCTCATCAATTTTGTCGCATACCTGTTGCAGATCTGACAACGGCAAGGCTTCAATGGCACAGCCAGCCTCAATGGCTTTGAGTACCACCTGACCGGCGATATCATGGCCCGTTCTAAACGGAATACCTTTACCCACTAGATAGTCAGCCAATTCTGTGGCATTGGCATAGCCTTGGGTGGCCGCTTCTCGACAACGATCTTCGTTAAGACTCAATGAGTCCAACACTTCGCCGGCAATACATAAACAGCAATGCCATTGATTGACCGCGTCGATAGCCCCTTCTTTGTCTTCTTGCATATCTTTATTGTAGGCCAGCGGTAAGCCTTTCATGGTAACTAACAACGCTTGTAAGTGACCAAAAACGCGGCCACATTTCCCACGCATAAGTTCCAGTGCATCAGGGTTTTTCTTCTGCGGCATCAAGGATGAACCGGAAGTCACAGAATCACCCAGTTGTAGGAAGCCCGCTTCACCAGAGTTGTAAAAAATTAAGTCTTCTGCCAAACGTGACATATGCATCATGCTGGTGGAGGCACAAAACAGTAGCTCAAGCACAAAATCCCGATCCGATACTGCATCTAAGCTATTTAAGCAAGGCGAGGCGAAACCCAGCTCTTGGGCAATGGTTTCACGATCTACCGGATAGGTTGTGCCAGCCAGTGCACCTGAGCCTAACGGGCATTGATTTAAACGTGACTGCATGTCACTAAGGCGACTTAAGTCACGTTTAAACATTTCTACGTAGGCCAAGCACCAATGGGCAAAATGAATAGGCTGAGCCCGTTGCAAGTGGGTGTAACCAGGAATAATGGCTTCCTGGTGACGGCTTGCAGTGTTGAGTAAAGATCGAATAAGTGCCACAAGGTCGCCTTTAAGGGAGTCGACGTGTTCACGTACCCATAACCGAAAATCGGTAGCAACCTGATCATTTCTGCTGCGTCCGGTATGAAGTTTACGGCCAATATCGCCGAGCTTTTCAATTAACGCCGCTTCCACGAAACTGTGGATATCCTCTTCAGGACTGGCATCAAAATCCAGCGTGCCAGCATCAGCTTGGGCTTTTAACTCCGTTAATGCGGCTTCAAGTTGGGCTTGTTCATCGTCGGTGAGCACACCGGCTTTTTTCAAACCACGAGACCAGATGATTGAGCCTTGGATATCCTGAGACGCCATTACACGATCAAAGGGCAGGGAATCATTCACCTGCCGAAACATACTGCTGCTGTCAGCCGCAAAGCGGCCACCCCACAATGCCATGATATTCTCCTGTTACTGCTGCTTTTTAAGTGCTTCGATACGACTAGACAAGCTAAACAGACGGATAAAGCCTTCAGCATGTTTTTGGTCGTATACATCATCTGCACCAAAGGTGGCGAAGTCTTCTGAATACAGGCTGTTGGGCGAACGACGCTGTGTCACCGTTGCTTGACCCTTATACAGTTTTACCACAATGTCACCGGTAACACGTTTAGCAAAAGATGCGGCACCAGCCAGTAAGGCATCGCTTAGCGGCGTGAACCAACGACCGTCATACATCACATGGGAAAATTCCAATGCCAGCTGTTCACGGTGTTTAAAGGACGCTTTATCTAACACCATGGTTTCCAACGCTTTGTAGGCTTTTAACATGACTGTGCCACCGGGAGTTTCATAACAACCACGGGATTTCATGCCTACCAAACGGTTTTCAACAATGTCGATACGACCCACGCCGTGTGCCGCTGCAATATTGTTTAGTTTTACCAATGCTTGATAAGGTGATAAGGCCTCATCGTTTACATGGGTCAGTGCGCCTTCTTTAAATGACAAGGTCACACGTTCTGGTTGATCCGGCGCGTCTTCTGGATCCACTGTCATGGTCCAAATTTGCTTGGTGGGCTCTTGCCATGGATCTTCGAGTTCACCGCCTTCATGGGAGATATGCCATGCATTGGCATCACGGCTGTATATCTTAGTGGCAGACGCTGTGGTAGGAATATTACGCTCAGCCAAATAAGCTAATAGGTCTTCACGAGATACCATGTCCCACTCACGCCAAGGAGCAACCACATGAAGATCCGGTGCTAAAGCGGCGAAGGTGCTTTCAAAACGCACCTGATCATTCCCTTTACCCGTACAACCGTGGCACAGGGCATCTGCGCCGACTTTGCGAGCAATTTCAACCTGGGCTTTGGCGATAACCGGACGTGCCATGGAAGTACCAAGCAGGTATTCACCTTCGTATACAGCACCGGTGGTAATAGTAGGATAAATGTAGTCTTTGACGAACTCTTCTTTCAGATCGACGATATGGCACTCACTGGCACCAGAAGCGATGGCTTTTTCGTGTAAACCTTCCAGCTCCTCATCACCTTGACCCACATCGGCTGCAAAGGCGACTACTTCGCAATCATAATTTTCTTTTAGCCATGGAATGATGGCTGATGTATCCAGCCCACCTGAATAGGCGAGCACGACTTTATTCACTTTTTTCATGTAAATTTGTCCTCTTAGGAACCGAGTAATTTGGTTAAGATGGCATTTTGCGCGTGCATTCTATTTTCTGCTTCCTGCATTAGCAACGACATATTACTGTCGATTAATGAGCCGGTGATCTCCAGGTCCCTATGAGCAGGTTGACAATGCATCACATATTTTGCACCGGTTTTCTCCATCAGTTCTTCGTTGACCTGATAGGGCATAAATTTGTCTTTAATGGCATCAAGAGGCGTATCGTCGCCCATGGATAACCAGGTATCGGCATACAAAATATCAGCACCAATCGCAGCATCCACATCATTGCTTTGCACGATTTTAACGCCGGTTTTGACGGCGATTTCTTGGGCTTGGGCAACAATAGTTGGATCGGCTTCATGACCGGCGGGTGTGACAACAACCTGATTACAGCCTAGTAATGCACCCACAATAAGCAAAGAATGGGTCACGTTATTGCCGTCGCCAATATAGGCCATGGTAAGGCCTTCTGTCTTGCCGAATGCTTCGAACATTGTTAAATAATCGGCAAGTCCCTGGCAGGGGTGATATTTGTCACATAGCGCGTTAATCACCGGTACCTTCGCTGCTTGAGAGAATTGCTCCAGCGTGGTGTGGGAAAATACTCTGGCAACAATTGCATCGGCCCAACAAGCAAGGTTGGCGGCCATATCGACAGCGTCTTCACGTCCAGTGAGGTTACCCCCTTGGCTGTCAAGATAGACCATGTGTCCACCCAGTTTGTTGATACCGATATCAAAACTTACACGGGTACGCAGTGACGGTTTTTCAAAAAACGCGGCCACCGACTTACCTGCCAATACCTGACTATATTTTGATGGATTTTGCTTGATATTTACCGCTAAATCCAAAAGTGCCTTTGTGCCCTCTGGCGTCCAGTTTGCAAAGGTCAGTAAATCCTGTTTCATTCAAATTCTCCTGCAATACGGCTTGTCGGCGCTTCTATACGCGTGCCTGTTTGCTGATTTAATATATCGGCAATGTTTGCTTCCCAGCTGGCAATTGTGACTGCCCGCCCCAGGGTTTTGGCTGCCAACAAGGCAGCATCGGTTTTTACTTGCATACCGTCTGTGATCACGCCCTCTTGCACCAGTGATGAAATGGCGTTTTCATCCAGTGCGCTGAGCAATTGTTTGTTTTTATCTAACACGCCCGGCACGTTTGATAATAATAACAGATCGGCATCCAGTAATTGTGCCACGACTGTGGCTGCCTGATCAGCATTTATGTTCAATAATCTGCCTGTGGTTCCTGCGCCAATGGAACTTACCACTGGCAACATGGATTGGGCGACGAGAACCTTTAGCAAGGTGGCATCATTTGCTGTGGGGACACCCACCGCACCATATTTTTCTGCTAAGGGTTCGCAGGTTACCATATTGCCGTCCAGCAAGGATAATCCCACAGGGATTAGCCCATTTTTTATTGCCAGACCACACAGAGATTTATTGGCACTGCCAGCTAGGGTGCCACAAATGTATGGCATGTGTTCATCGGGGGTCACCCGTAAACCATCGATTTTTTTGCTGGGTAAGTTCAACGCTTGCATAAGGGATTCCACCAACGGACCCCCGCCATGGACGATGACCACAGGTCGTTGTTTAATAACCTCGCTAACCGAACGCAAAAGATGGCTTGCAGCGGTTTCATCTTCTAGCAGTGCGCCGCCGACTTTAATAACGATAGGCGATAATGTCATATCACACCCAACCCTTCAGTAACCGGTAAACCACTGACCAGATTGGCACACTGGATCGCCTGCGATGCCGCGCCTTTCATGGTGTTGTCGATGGCACTGGTGATCACCGCGTATCCCGCGCTTTCATCCAGTTTCCAGTTGAGATCAACAAAGGGGGAATTGACCACATCGTCCAGTTTGGGGAAGCCGTCTCTAAGACGGACGATAGGGTGATCTTGATAGGCGTGCTGGTAGGCATCGGCCAGCTGCTGTTGGGTTGTACCCGCTTTTACTTTGACGGTAATGGTGGCCAAAATACCCCGTTTGAAATTACCAAGATGAGGGGTAAAGATAACTCCCGTCCCTAACCAGGCTTCGATTTCAGGGGTATGTCTATGACCTAGCACGCCATAGGCTTGCAAGCTAACTTCACAAAAGCTGTTCGATAAGGCCGCTTTACGTCCTGCACCGCTGACGCCAGAAACCGCATTGATCACTGGGCGCACAGTGTTGTCGAGTAAACCGGCTTCCATAAGCGGTTTTAACGCAGTCAACGAGGCCGTGGGATAGCAACCGGGTACGGCGACAATATGGGCCGCGGCGATATCATCGGCGTACCATTCGGCGAGGCCGTATACGGCCTCATCAAGACAATCTGTCGCCGTGTGGGCAAAGCCGTAAAACTGTTCGAATACCTGGGTATCTTTGATGCGAAATGCACCGGAAAGATCCAGTATCTTCGCTTTTCCTTTGCTCAGCTGGGGCATCCAGTTATGACTGGCTTCATGGGGGGTGGCAAGAAAAACCAGATCCATTTCTGCGGCAAGCTGCGCCAAGGTGTCATCTGATAGGGGCGTTAGGGTGTATTGGGATAAATGGGCATATTGCCCGTGAAGTGCCGCCACTGTTTTTCCGGCATCGGCACTATTTTGAGAAACATAGGTGCCTTTTAAGATCATTGCAGGGTGACGATGTACTAATTCAACAAGTTGTGCGCCTGTGTAACCACTGGCTCCAATAATCGATACGTTTAACATAATGAGATTACATATATTAGAGAGAGAGAAAAAAAATCACTTTCTACCTTTGTACACGAACGAAATATTTTCTGTTTTCACTCGTATGCGTACAAAGGTAAAAAGTGCGCTACCGCAAAAGCAAAGCGAGGCCGAATCGTCGGAGCTCGCAATACAGTGTGTAGCCAGCCAGGGGAGAGCTAAACTGTTTTACCTTATCAACCTGCTGGTCGTACCTGCTGGTTGCTTGAATCATGAGATTTTCCTGTCAAATTCTCTGTCTTTACGATAAAAGCAGCATAGGCATTGGCCGTTTTTTCTATCGATCACTGCAGAGATTAATTAAACCGTTAGCTATGATACTCAAATGGAATAATTATGCAATAAAAATGTATATTTATTTCTGTCTGGTCGTAACTGGTGTATTCGGTATATAGTTAACCGCTGTATTGTGACAAAGCGTTGACAAGAAAGAGGTCAAAGAATCGTTTACTGACTTGGGGATACGGCCTGATATTGCCTGAGGCAGAATAAGAAAAGGAAAGACGAATATGAATAGAAAAACAGTGGCGTTGGTGGCCCATGATCACAAAAAAGCGGAGTTGTTGGAATGGGTTAAAACACACATTGACAGCATGAAATTATGCGATCTTTGTGCCACGGGAACCACCGGAGGGTTAATTGCCGACAATACGGGACTCACGGTTCAGCGTTACAACAGTGGTCCGTTAGGCGGGGATCAGCAAATTGGTGCCCTTATCGCCGAAGGGCGCTTAGATGCACTTATTTTCTTTTGGGATCCGCTAAACCCAGCGCCCCACGATCCTGATGTGAAAGCCTTGTTGCGGTTGTGTTCGGTATGGAACGTGCCGGTTGCCTGCTCATCGGCAACGGCGGATCTTATTATCACCTCGCCGTTGTTCTTCTCTACCGATTATGTGCGTATTAAGCCGGAATATTAAAATAACAAGGCCGGTTAAGGATTAACCGGCCTAGCATCTTGTCATATTAGCCCATCAGTACAGCTAATTCATTCCTGGAAAGCCAGCTCTTTGACCTTTAGGACCCTTGAAAAACAGAATATCCTGTAAATCTTCTTTTTGCTCATCCGTTAGCAGCGCCATGATTTTTTTATGGGTTTGTGCGCGACCAGCTGCATCGGTGATAAACACATCTTCATAGTTGTCAATCAGCGCGGAAAGGGCTGATTCAGTGTATTTTGTGCTATATACCAGTTCGTCGATTTCTTCTTGCAGGGCGCCTAGGGTTTCACGGGCTGATTCGTCATTAACCTGTTGGACCTGTAATATTGCCGTTATCGACGTACGTTGCTCTTCGGTTAGGTCCAGATCATCAAAGATCATGGCCTGGGGATCTTTGTTTTCTTTGCGCTCGTGGCGACGATCTTTAAATTCACTTTTTTTGTCGTTGGTAGGGGTCGCATACTGCTGTTTCTGCTCATCGGTAAGCAAAGACCATATGTTATGGTCTAGCGATGCCATTGCGATGCGCCGGGCTTTCATCATCTGCCAGCGTTCAGACGCCCGCTGGGTGATTTGTTTTAATGATAAATCCATCGGCTCATGATCCATTGGCCTATTTTGGGCGTTTTTATCTTCGTCCGAATTGGGGCTGTGCTCTTCTCTAAAGCTTTTTAGTAATTCGCGAATGGATTGACGCTGACTTTGAGACAGTGAAAGTGATTTTAACGAATGCAGTAATTCCATTCCCTGCGGGCCAGGCTGGGGTGGTCTGGCATTTACCTGGGTGCTGATTAATAGCGAGCCGATCAAGGTGGTAAAGATCCACTTTTTCATCGCAGTTCTCCGGTAAAAAGCCCCGAAGTGTCTGTCAAAACAAACATTGGGCTTTGGGGCGGGGTTATAAAGTTGATCCAAATTGTAGGAGCAGGACTTGCAAAGATGTGCTAGCTCACTGTAAAGCTTATGTAAAGCTTTCGCAGTTTGGTCTTTACGACGGTCGTAGTCAGGTAAAATAAACCCTTCTTGGGGAGGAAATTAACCATGACACGAAGCGTTTTGTCCCTGTCGACTTTAGGTTCAATGTCAGTTGCGCATAATCAGCGATATACTATAAAGCAGTTTGAAGGAGGTAATGGTATGGCCGCGTCAACAACGACACAGTCGATTTTGATTATTGATGATGATCGAGAGCTTACAGATATGTTAAAAACCTATCTGGAAGGATCTGGGTATCAGGTCACTGTGGCGAATAATGGGTTAGAAGGATTGGAAGCGGCCACCACCGGCGATCCTGTTGATCTTATTCTGTTAGATGTCATGATGCCCCAGTTAGATGGCTTCGAAGTCCTGAAAAAACTGCGAATTAGTCACCTGACGCCGGTATTGATGCTAACGGCAAGGGGCGATGATTATGATCGTATTCTTGGTCTTGAGTTAGGTGCTGACGATTATTTGCCCAAACCTTTTAATCATAGAGAGCTGGTTGCCCGTATTAAAGCCATATTCAGACGTCTTGAATTAGGTAGTCAATCGCGTCAGCAACAAGATATTACCATTAATAATATTGCGTTAAGTACCAGTCGACAATCCGTCACTTGTCATGATAAATCTATGACACTGACAAATACCGAGTTCTCTATTTTGCACTTGCTGATGGTGAATGCTGGTCAATTGGTGACAAAAGAAGATATCAGTCAAAAAGTGCTGGGTAAGAAATTACAAGCCTTCGACCGGAGTATTGATATGCATGTGAGCAATCTTAGGAAAAAGATCGCTGAAACGACGCAGGAAGAAAAAATTAAAACCATTCGAGGGGCAGGCTATTTATTAAGAATGGCACCATGAAAAAATGCACGGGTTTTAATCCGGCAAGGCAGCTAGTAGGACGTCTATTTCTCGGTTTTTGGGTAACCTTTATTTTTACCGGCTTAGTGACCTTCTATGCGATACGGTTTTTTGATCAGGATGTCACCATTCGTCCTATTGAAAAACGGGAATCTCTTGCGCTTAAGCGTATTGAAGCCTTGTTTGCTCGGTTAAGTTCAGAAAAAGGTCGTCCAGTGCCGGATATTTTATCTCAGGTAGATAGAATGACCCGCGCCATGGTGATTGCTGTGGATTTGGACGCACAGCGCCTTTTCCCTAATGCCGGGCCACCTATTTTAAACGCGGAACGGAATGCACTACTTAGAGCGGCTTACCGGGATGAACCCATTGCGCTGGAAAAAGATGAGTTTTCTGCATTGGGCCCCATAACCATGAAAGTGGGAAATAAACCCATCGCCATATTTATGACCCATCCCCTTGGCCCACCAAATAATGAGCGTCAATTAACGTTTTTCATCGTTATTGCGCTTATCATGTCGATGGTGTTGTCCTATCTTTTTGCCCGTTCGTTGGTTAAACCTATCCATCAATTAAGAGAAGCCAGTCGAAAATTGGCGGCGGGAAGTTGGGATACGCGGGTGGGCAGTCCTTCATTGCGTCGGGATGAATTAGGCGAGCTCTCACGGGATTTTAACGTGATGGCGACACAACTGGAAAGTTTGTGGTCAGGTCAACAACGCTTATTGGCTGATATCTCCCACGAACTTCGCTCTCCACTCGCCAGATTACAAATGGCATTAGGACTGGCACATCAGCAAAATGTTGATCCTGCGTCATTGGCAAGAATTGAACGAGAAGCCGAACGTATGGAAGTACTGATCAATCAGTTGCTTCAATTGACGCGAGCGGAATCGGGTACGCAAGACATGGAAGAAATTGAGTTATCAGCGTTAGTAGAGAATGTATTTTCTGATGCGAAATTTGAAGCGGCAAATTCCGGTAAAGTACTCCATATTGCTCCCATTCCCGATGTGTCTGTGATCGTGAATGAAACCTTGATTTGTCGTGCTATTGAAAATGTGGTGCGAAACGCCATTCGCTATGCAAACCAGAAAATCACGGTGTCGCTGACTGCCGATGATGTCGCTTGGATGCTGAGTGTCAATGATGATGGGCCTGGCCTTACCGCACAGGAGTGTGATTCTATTTTTGCGCCGTTTTATCGTGCCAGTTTAGCACGGGAACGGGAATCCGGAGGGGTAGGACTTGGGCTTGCCATTGCAAAGGCCGCGGTTCAGATGCATCATGGTGAAATAAAGGCCATGCGCAATGAAAATGGAGGCCTGAATGTGATCATTCGACTACCAATAGATGGCCGAGAAAATGGACTGGATACTCTCAACAGAAAGCTCCCTGACGCAATCCCCCAATAAGCTCGATCTTTTTTGGCACAAGCATATCAATACCGGCGTCTTTAAAGGCTCTGGTGAGTTAGATATCGCCTATGCTTGGTGCGTCCCTGAAAATGCCCACGCAACGGTGGTGATAAGCTCTGGCAGAATCGAATCCTATTTAAAATATAAAGAAGTGATATGGGAACTGTTTGTAAACGGTTTTGCTGTCTTTATACTCGACCATCGAGGTCAGGGATTATCAGAACGAATGACGGATAATCCCCATTATGGTTATGTGGCAGATTTTTATGATTACGTGGCGGACTTTAGTGACTTTATAACGCACATTGTGCGGCCAAATGAACCTTCCGGCCCTCGATTCCTTCTTGCCCATAGTATGGGAAGTGCCATTGGTGCGTTGACCCTATTATCATCACCGGATTGTTTCCACCGCGCGGTTTTTTGTTCCCCCATGTTTGGGATCCGTCCGGCTTTGCCTAAGTGGTTATCTCGCCGATTACTAACGTGGGTCGGGCGACGTTATCAACGAGCAGGCAAACCGACCGGCTATTTTATTGGTCAAAAAAATTACCATCCCCATGGTTTTGCGGGTAATCGACTGACCCACAGCGAAATACGCTATCAATTGTTTCGCGAGCTCTATGCACAGGTTCCTGAAATTCAACTCGGTGGCGTCACCGTCAGTTGGTTACAAGCGGCTTTAACGGCGATGGATGAAATCCATCGTCGGGCTAACGAGCTAACGGTGCCAGCCCTTATATTAAGTGCACAAAAAGATACGGTGGTTGATAACAAAAAACAAAGCCACATTGCGCGATTTGCCCCCAATACTCGGTTAATAACCATTCCCCAGGCATACCATGAATTGTTAATGGAATCTGATCCTATGCGTATGCCCGTGATGTCTCACATCCTCCAGTTTTTTTCTGAGCAACCAGAATAAACCGATCAACGGTCCAACTAAGTGTGCGCGCCGTTTTTACACGGGCCGTCTCTTTTTTACAGACATAGCGTCTTTATTTTTACTGAAAATAACCCTGTGAGGGTGAGTGAAGGGCGTGTCAAAAATGGGGCTTACCGTGCATTTGCCTATGGATATGGCGGGGTTGGAGCAGGAGTTTAATGAAAGTTTTACGACAAAAGCGATTTCGGTGCAAGTTTTGCTTAAGGTATAACTAAACGATAACCGCCCATGACTGCCAGCGTCTCGGTGGGTGAAGAAAAACAACAATTAAACCGGGCAATAGAATTCCGGTGAAGGACAGAAAAATTATGCCAAGTGTCAAAACGTTACGAAATATGCCTCTGCATGCATCTGAAAACCAAGCGTTATCATCGGTTTATGGATATGCAATCGCCACCGTTAATCCCGAATCTACTGAGGCTCCCCGCCATTTTATCAGCCCAAGGGCAAAACGCAGGGCTCGGCGCTGGGCAGTGCAAAGTCAGACAGATAAAGTATTAAGCGCACATTAAACTTCCATTGCACCAATAAAAGACACCCCAACGGCCTTATAAGCTGACGGAGCAAGGGTTGTTTCATCTATCATCTCAATTTATTCTTGCACGCTAATTATTCAAACGCGGTGCAAGTATGCTTGATATAGTGCTTTTTCAACCTGAGATCCCACCAAACACGGGAAATATTATCCGCCTGTGTGCCAATACCGGATATTCTCTTCATCTTATAGAGCCTTTGGGGTTTGATTGGGACGATAAACGTCTTCGACGTGCTGGTCTTGATTATCACGAGTTTGCCACTGTGCGTCGTCACGCCACATTAAACGATTATTTAAATGACTGTTCCCCCAAGCGTGTTTTTGCCTGTACGACCAAAGGCCAATCATTCCACAGTGACGCGCGTTATCAGCCTGATGATGCATTATTATTTGGTCCGGAAACCCGAGGTTTACCGGACGATATCATTGCCTCTTTGCCACCTGAGCAGCGGGTGCGTATTCCCATGTTGCCCGGTAGCCGAAGCATGAACCTATCCAACGCTGTTTCAGTTTTTGTCTATGAAAGCTGGCGTCAACTTGGTTTTACTCAAGCCCGTTAAGACATCACAGACTTTCTTATTGAAATATAAATCATTATCATCTGTAAAGATGTGTAAAGGGTGTCGCAAGGTTATGTCAACTTTGCGTATTGTATTTCTTTTTTTCAAGGATGTGTAAGTGAACAAAAGCGGACGTACGGGCTGGTTGAAAGGACTGAGCATCATTGTCGTAGTTGGCCTAGTAGGCTATATGGCTTGGGGGTATTTCTTTTCATCCTCGACAAATGCGCCCCATTTTTTGTTCGTTCCTGTAAGCCACGGTGATATAGAAAAAAGTATCGTTGCCACCGGTCAGCTAGAGCCTAAACAATATGTGGTTGTTGGTGCTCAGGTATCGGGTCAGGTGGAAAAAATACATGTGGAAGAAGGCGATGTGGTGGAAGGTGGCGCCTTGTTAGTGGAAATCGATGCCACCGTGTTTGAAACCCAAGTGCAAAATGCTGAGGCGGCCTTAGAAGCAAAAAAAGCGCAGCTGGCGCAGCTAAGGGCAGAGCGAGAGCTTGCTGTGTTAAGGGAAAAGCGTAATAACGAACTGTTCGAGAAAAATGCGGTGAGCGAAGATGTGGCCATTAGCGGCCGCATTGACGTTAAGGTACTGGATGCGCAAATTACCGCCAGTATTGCACAAATTAAGGCTGACGAAGCGTCGTTGGCAGGGGATAAAGCGACGCTGGGGTTTGCCAAAATTTATGCCCCTATCAGCGGAACCGTTGCTTCTATCTCGGTGCGTGAAGGCCAAACCTTGAATGCCAATCAAAATGCACCTGAATTGCTCCAAATTTCTGATCTTACAACCATGACCTTGCGCGCGGAAGTGTCGGAAGCGGATGTGGACAATATTAAAAAAGGGATGCCGGTATACTTTTCTACCTTGGGCAACACCGATAAGCGCTATCATTCTACGGTAAGACAGGTTTTACCCACCCCCACAGAAGTGAATGATGTGGTGCTCTATCAGGTATTAATCGATATAGAAAACCCTGATGGTGCATTGATGGATTCTATGACCACCCAGGTATTCTTTGTAGAAGAAAAGCGTACGGACACAAAAACTGTGCCGCTGGCCGCGGTGAAAGGGCCGCCCCATCGGGCTTTTGTATTGTTAAAGCAGGGCGATGAGGTGGTACGCACACCGGTAAAAACGGGGATCCGCAACAGAACCGATATCGAAATACTCTCTGGTATTGAGGTGGGTGATGAAGTTGTTGCCGGCCAGCTATCTCCAGCAGGGCAGCAAGGTGCAAATGAGAGTCGTCGTATGCCCGGCATGAATGGTACCCGTATGCCCCGGGGGCCTCGTGGTAGTGCCTAACCCTCCATTGATTGCGCTTCGTAATGTCACCCGTCAATATCAGACGGAAGGCGCACAGGTTAAGGCCCTCGATGATATTTCCCTGACCATTCGCAAAGGGGAATTTGTTGCCATTATGGGACAGTCTGGATCGGGTAAATCCACCTTGATGAATATATTGGGGTGTCTGGATACTCCCAGCAATGGAACCTATACCATTCATGGTCACGACGTTAGTCAATTATCCAACGATCAATTATCTGCCCTTCGTCTTAAAACCTTTGGTTTTGTGTTTCAACGTTATCAATTGTTGCCTTCACTTTCAGCGTTGGAAAACGTGGCTTTACCAGCCATATACAGTCATATGCCAGTCCAAGCGCGAGAAGAAAAAGCCGCAGCGCTATTGGCCCGTTTGAGGTTAGCTGATCGGCAAGGACACAAGCCTGGAGAATTGTCTGGCGGACAACAGCAGCGTGTGTCTGTCGCCCGGGCACTTATCAACGGTGCGGAAGTTATACTGGCCGATGAGCCCACCGGTGCGCTGGATTCAACCAGTGGTGAGCAACTGCTTGAATTGTTAAAAAGCCTGCATCAGGAGGGGGTTACGGTGATCCTTATCACTCATGACCGTGCTGTTGCTGAACATGCCCACCGCCAGATCCATTTATTGGACGGTAAAATCGTTGCCGATTCTGCGCAAACACAGCAACAGGCGGCGGATAATGAGGCGCCCATTGCGTCCTCCTCCAAACATGACATTACGCCCTTTAGCAGCATTTCGGGGTTTGCAGCATTAAAAATGGCCTTTTCCGCCTTACGCTTAAATTGGTTTCGTACCTTGTTAACCCTGCTGGGGATTATTATTGGTGTGGCGGCGGTGGTGACCATGATGGCCATCGGTGAAGGAGGCAAAAAAGATGTACTTAAACGGATTGAAGCCATAGGCACAAATTTGATTTCTGTGCGTCCCGGTGGCGGTAACATGCGGAATACGGGCGATATTGCCACCTTGACCTTAGATGATGCTGAAGCGCTAAGATCGTTACCGGGGGTGACTTATGTGGCCCCGGAACGCACTTCCCGAAAAACCATTCGCTTTGCCGAGAATGATTTTTCCGGGCGCATAACCGGCACGTCACCGGATTATCTGTATGCAAAAGACTGGGAAATGGCCCAGGGCGTTTTTTTCTCTGAAGAGGATGTTGCCAGCTATGCGCCGGTGGTGGTGTTAGGGGATACCGTGGCTGAAACCCTGTTTGACGATAAATACCAAGCTGTGGGTCGTTACATTCTTATGTCCAACAGCCTGTATCAGGTTATCGGTGTACTTAAAGCCAAAGGGGCCAGTGCCGGCGGTAGTGATCAGGACGACGAAGTGTTAATTCCCATTTCCACTGGACGTCTGAAGGTGTTTGGCCGGGCATACCTCACGGGCATAACCGTGAAGGCCAGCGGTTCTGATGTCGCATCCGCGGTGAAAGATGCGGTACTTGCTACCCTGGTGCAGCGGCATGGTAAAGAGGATGTCATGGTATTTACCACCGATTCGTTAGTGGAGGCGGTTACCGAAACACAAAACACGCTGACGTGGTTACTGGCCTCTGTGGCAGCGATTTCCTTGTTCGTCGGGGGGATTGGCGTAATGAATATTATGTTGGTTAATGTGACTGAGCGAAAGCGGGAAATCGGTTTACGGATGGCCACAGGGGCGAAACCTGCTGACATCCTTAAACAGTTTAATATTGAAGCCTGGGTAGTTTGTGTATTAGGCGGGGCAGTAGGTGTATTACTGGGGTATTGCGTTATATTCCTTATTTCTCAATTTGAGATAACGGTGGCCTATACCCTTACGCCACCCATTCTTGCCTTTGTTACATCGTTATGTGTCGGGGTTATATTTGGCTATGCCCCTGCTTTGAAAGCGTCCCGTCTGAGCCCGATTGACGCACTGAGTGAGGATTAATTTGTGAAGACGTGTTTGGGGTTATTAGGGACGATCTTGTTGTCTGGATGTGCTTATACACCTGCAGATTTTTCTTCCAAGCAGTCCATTACGGTGCCCGAGGATTTAGCCCCTTACGAGGAAGAAGGGCACAGCGTGACCCTTTCCGATTCTTGGTGGACCGCGTTTGGATCGAAGCCATTAGCCGAACTAATGCGCACCATGGAAAGGGGCAATTTGACCGTGCAGGAAGCAAAGCTACGAGTAGAGCGTGCGCGGTTGTTGCTGGAGCAAAGTCGAGCCGATAATTATATTGGTGTGACAGGATCATTAGGCGGTGCCAGTAATGAAGATCTTGATAGCGGCAGTACTTCACACAGTTCATCCGCGCGTCTGTCAGTTAGCTATTCTTTTGATGTGTGGGGCAGCCGCGATGCCACTCAATTAGCAGCGTCATTAGATATTGATAGTCAGCGCTATGCGCTGCGCAACGCTGCGTTACAGGTGCAGGTCTTGTTGGCGACAGAATACTTTAACTGGTTGTCGTTAACTCAGCGCTATGCTATTGCGCAGAAAAATCTAGATGCGGCACAACGGCTGTTAGATTTGGTGAATATTCGCTTTGAAGCCGGCGATGCCTCGGGGATCGAAGTGAGCCAACAACACAACACGCTGATTGGTGCGCAGGCAGAGCGTTTGAATCTCGCCAATCAAATAACCATCAGTCAACGCGCTATTTCTGTTTTACTGGGGCAAAATGCGTTTGATGTAACGCTTCAAGCACAACCTTTAGAGCAAATTGTATTGCCTGATATTCCCTTGTACCAACCGGCGAAGGTGATTGCGTCCCGTCCTGATGTCCAACTGGCCGATGTGGCCCTTCGCCAAGCGGATATAAGCGTGTATCAGGCGGGCATTGAGGGCTTGCCCGGTTTGTCATTGAGCGCTGATGTGACCTTGTCTGATATTTTGGATTTGGCCTCGGGATGGAGTCTTGGTGCTGCGGTAAACAGTGCTATCACCTTGTTTGACGGTGGCAGAATTGATGCCGGTGAAAAAATCGCCAATGTGGATTTGCAAATTGCGTGGAACAATTATCGGGCAACAACCCTTGGGGCCACCCAAGCTTTGATGGATGCGTTATCTAATTATGCATATTACAAGGGTGTTTATCAGTTAGATGAGGCGTCGGTGATTAACAACGAGCAGCTCTATCGATTGGCTGAAATTCGCTATAAAGCCGGTGATGCCGATTTTCTTAATTTATTGGGCGCACAACGTAGCTGGTTTCAGTCCCAGTTAACCTTAATTAGCAGTTATCAACAAAGCTTGGCGGCGGCTGCTGCGGTATATCAGCAAGCGGGTGGCCGCCCAGTTGTAGTGCGATAGCGTCTACTCGCTTTTAAGATCGCGGGCTAACAGTGCCAGCGCCGCTTCTTTAGGGGGTTTGTCGTGATATAGGACAGCATAAATTTGCTCGCATATGGGCATTTCTACCCCGTATTTTTCCGCCAATACATGCACTTCTTCTGTATTGCGATAACCTTCCACAACCTGACCAATTTCTTTGATGGCCGTTTCTACGTCTTTGCCTTGTCCAAGGGCAAGACCAAAACGTCGATTACGGGATTGGTTGTCTGTACAGGTTAATACGAGATCGCCTAACCCCGCCATGCCCATAAAGGTTTCTGCTTGCGCTCCAATTTTTACGCCAAGACGGGTAAGCTCTGCCAGTCCTCGGGTGATCAGTGCCGTTCTTGCATTGGCCCCAAAACCAAGCCCATCGGCAAGGCCCGCGCCAATAGCAATCACATTTTTCACCGCTCCGCCTAGCTGTACACCAATAAAATCAGGATTTTTATAGACTCTAAAGGAGCGACTGCAATGCAGTTTCATCGCAAAGTCGTTGATTAAGGTTTCATCGGTAGATGACAGTGAAATCGCGGTTGGAAGCCCAGCTGCCATTTCTTTGGCAAAGGTAGGCCCAGATAAAACGGCCAGAGGATAGCTATCACCAAGCACGTCCAGAGCCACATCACGAAGTAAGCGACCCGTGCCCGGCTCCAACCCTTTGGTCGCCCAAATAATACGGTGATGGGGCTTAAGCAGCGGTTTAATGCTTTGAAGCAAGGCTTTGAAGGCGTGGCTGGGGACAACAATTAAAATATCCTGGCTGGCATCTACCGCTTTGGCTAAATCTGCTTCAACATATAACTTGTCTGGGAAGCGTGCCCCCGGCAGATAGCGTTTGTTTTCCCGGTCCTGAGCCAGTGATGCCATGTGCTGGCTATCTCTGCCCCATAACAGGGTGGTGTGCTGGTTTCTGGCCAGACAAAAAGCAAGGGCGGTGCCGTAAGACCCCGCCCCTAATACAGTAATTGACTCTGTGTTCATAATAGCCTTTAAGCGTCTAGCTTCTGACTACCATCCTGCGCTTGTTGAGCTCGTTTTTGCATATACGCAGCGAAGATAGCATCAAAGTTTACTGGTGCCAGGTTAAGGGGCGGGAAAGTGCCTCGGTTAACCAGATTTGAAATCGCTTCTCGTGCATAAGGGAAGAGCAGGTTAGGGCAGTAAGAGCCAAGCAGATGTGCTTTAGCTTGATCAGGCATTTCTGCCGATACTGCGAAGATCCCAGCTTGTTCCACTTCACAGAGGAAGGCCGTTTCATCAGCCACAGTGGCAGTAACGGTAACAGACAACACCACTTCAAAGGCATCTTCAGCCAGTTTATCGGTAGAGGTGTCTATATCGAGTTTGATTTCTGGTTTCCATTCTTTTTGGAAAACCGCAGGCGCATTAGGGGATTCAAAAGAGATATCTTTTGTATAGATGCGTTGAATATTAAATTGGGGGGCTTGACCTTGCTGGCCAGCTTCTGCGCCGTTTGTGTTCTGATTTTCTTCAGCCATGATTATTCCTGATTTTGCTAATTTATGTCACTTGCCGTCCGGGCAAGTGTCTTATTGCGCTAACAGCGCATCGAGTTTTTGTTGTGATTCAAGTGCAAACAAATCATCGCATCCGCCCACATGGGTGTCGTTGATGAAAATCTGGGGTACGGTGTAGCCCCCATTCGCTCTGTCTATCATCACCTGACGCAGTTTTGAATCGCCATCAATGGGGATCTCGTCAAATGCTACGCCTTTTTGGGCCAACAGTGCTTTTGCACGGTGGCAATAAGGGCAATGCCCTTTTGTGTAAATTTCTACTTTGCTCACAAGGTGCTCCTTATTTCGAAACGGGAAGATTCGCCGCCGACCAAGCGTTCATACCACCTTTGAGAACCCTAACATTTTCAAAGCCGTCTTTAATTAAAGATGCAGCGACACCTCGGGCTGTATTTCCCATCGCGCACACAACAATAATGGGTTTATCTTTCACCTTTTCAAGTTTTTTAAAATCTTTTGCTCGGAGTTCTTCCGGCTTTATCTGACGCGCGCCCAATATATGGCCTGCTTTAAACTCTTTTGGGGTACGGGTATCGAAAATAACCGCGTCTTCTTTGTTTATTAACAACGTTGTTTCATGGGTGCTAACTTCTTTGACACCGGAGGTAAAGCCGGCAACATAGCTGTATATCAGCATAATAACTAACGCGACCCAGGCACCGGCTAACAACATATTATTGCCGGCAAATTCTATGAGCTGTTCCATTCCAGAAATACCCTTATGTATATGGAAGACGATAAAACGACTGCAAAGTATATAGAAAATATTGTCAGAAACCAGTCTGGCAAGGCGATGTTATCGTGGGGAATGCAGGTGAATCCTGTATTTTGTTGATATAGTATGGACTTATTGAAAGCAATCAATTGGCGACAGGCCTCTAAATAGACCGAATTTATGAGTAGTCCACAACACCATCGCGCCACCCGTTTCCCACAGGTCGTCATGAAACTTTGTGCCATCATATTGTGTTTGTGCGCATCCTCATGGGCATGTGCACAGACCCAGGAACAGGCAAAGTTGGCGCAGTTACAGGCAGAACTAAAAGCCAGACAAGCCGCTTTGGCCACCAATAAAGCCAATGCAGAAGAGTTACAAGAGGCATTAAAGCAATCTGAACTTGAGATTGCTAAGGTGGCAAAAGCACTGAATCAGACTGATTCGTCATTAAGTGAAAACCGCAGTCAGCAAAAAACCTTAAAAACAGAACAACAATCCCTAAAAGAAGCGATTTTAAAACAGCAATCCTTGTTGGCCGGCCAATTGCGTAGTGCTTTTATGGCGGGGAACTACGACTATGCAAAAATGCTTTTTTATCAGGATGAAGCCAGCTCATTTGAGCGGGTGATTACTTATTATCAGTACTTAAGCAAGGCGCGGGTAAAAACCATTAGCCGTTTTAAAAATAATGTTGCGCGCTTAGAAGAGGTTACCGCAGAGCTGGTTGAAAAAGCCAATGCCCTCACCGACCTTTTGGCTGAGCAAAAGCAACAGCGCGATGTATTGTTAACTCGGCAAAAAGATAGAGAGCAGACGCTGAAAAAGCTTAATCAGAAAATTACCTCTGATGCAGCCAAAGTGACAACCCTTAAACAGAATGAAGAAGCCTTGGTACGGGCCATTGAAGAAGCTAAAAAACGGGCTGCCGCGGCAAAAACTGTATTGGCAGGGTTATCGGGTTACAAAGGAAAGCTGCTTAAACCGACCAATGGGCGGGTGAGAAAATTGTTCGGTACCCGTCGACAAGGGCAAGTAAGGTGGAAAGGGATCATCATCGAAGGCTCTGAAGGCAGTGCGGTGCGGGCTGTATCCCATGGCCGTGTTTTGTACTCAGATTGGCTGCGTGGCTTTGGTTTGGTCACCATTATCGATCATGGTAAAGGTTACATGAGTGTTTATGGCCATAATCAAGCCTTACTCAAGCAGGCCGGTGATACTGTGGCAGATGGAGAAACCATCGCGCTGGTAGGGCAAAGCGGCGGTCAAAGTTACCCTAACCTTTATTTTGAAATTCGACACAAAGGCAAAGCCTTGAATCCCTCTCAATGGCTGGATATATAACCTTATGCAATTACATCAATTTCCTCGTGTTTCATTGGCTTTTTTGCCAACACCACTGACTCCGATGACCCGTTTACAGGCCCATATTGGGGCCTCATGTCCGGCGCTCTTTATTAAGCGGGACGATTGTACTGGATTAGCTCAAGGCGGAAACAAAACCCGCAAATTGGAGTTTTTACTGGGGGAAGCCCTTTCTCATCAAGCAGATACTATTATTACCAGTGGTGCGGTGCAATCCAATCATGTACGCCAGACCGCGGCAGCTTGCGCTGCCAAAGGACTCAAATGTGAAGTCGTTCTGAGTCAATCGGTACCGCGAACACAGGCGGTTTATTGCGAAAATGGGAACGTGCTCCTCGATGACATTCTCGGTGCCAATGTACACCGAGTTGCCCATTTTGAGGAGGTGGCCCCTAAAATTGAACGGTTAGTGGCACAATTAAAAAGTACGGGACACAGGCCCTATGTAATTCCTACGGGCGGTTCAAACCACACTGGGGCATTAGGCTATGTAAATGCGCTAAAAGAATGTGTGGATCAATGTGATGCACAATCGAAAGGCCAGACCTACCTTGTGCATGCCAGCGCCAGCGGAGGCACCCAAGCGGGCTTGATCGCAGGAAATGCCATGTTGGGCAATCCATTGCGTATTGTTGGTGTCAATGTGTATAAGCAAGATCACCTGGGGGTGTTAGACAATATTAAGTCTTTAGTGAGCCAAATTCGGCAAAACTGTCAACTTGGGTTTAGCGAAGAACCCGAATTTACCTTATGGGATGGCTATCAGGGCGAGGCTTACGGTATTCCTACAGTAGAAGGCAATCGTGCCGTACATACGCTGGCGCAAAAAGAAGGGATCCTTAGTGATCCGGTTTATTCCGGGAAAGCCCTGGCAGGATTAATGGACAAATGTGCCTCGGGTTATTTTAGTGTCCATGATCGGGTGATTTTTTTGCATACCGGCGGTGCCACCGCGTTGCACGCCTACCCGGATATTGTGATCTAGTCATATCTTAGGTTAAAAGTACGGTGTTTTCGCAAAAAACAAACAAAAGTACGGTTTGAAATTTCAAAAACGGAAAATGGCTGTTATGCTCGTTGTGCATGGATATAAATACTAAAACAGCCTAAATAGATGACAGGCAATAACGAAAATTATAATAGGCGTGCGCTTGCTAAATATTGTTTTATTCAAAAAAACTGACCGTCAGTTACATGATTGGTTTGCGCTGTTTTTGAGTGTGTTGCTCACATTCTTGTGTCTACCCGTTGCTGCTGCGAGTGTCGATCCTAAAATTGTCTTGATCCTTGACGATATTGGTATTCGCTACTCTGATCGCCAGGCCCTTGCCTTACCTAAAGAAGTTACCTTCTCGATTTTACCTGATGCCCCATTAACCACTGAATTGTCCGAATTGGCCCACGCTCAGGGGCGGGACATTATGCTGCATATGCCCATGGAACCCTTTGACGGGCAGGCGATGGGCCCCGATGGATTAAAGGTCGGTATGTATGAAACACAAATGGAAGATTTATTTGATCGCGCATTACACAGCGTGCCCTACGCCATTGGTGTGAACAATCATATGGGCAGTCGACTCACCAGTCTAGCGGCTCCCATGCGCACTTTCATGGCAATGATAAAAGCCCGTAATTTATTTTTTATCGACAGTCGCACTTCGGCGCAAACGGTAGCCGAAGAAACAGCATTGGATGCAGGGATCCCCGTCGCAAGACGTCATGTGTTTTTAGATCATGTGCGTACCGAAGCGGCCATGGCGCGGGAATATGCACGCTTACTTAAATTGGCAAGAGAGCAGGGGGTGGCGGTGGCCATTGCCCATCCTCATCCAGAAACCCTGCGTTTTTTGCAAAGTAAACTCCCCCATTTGCAAGCCCAAGGTATTAGTTTGGCGACGGTGAGCGATTTGTTTAGCCCCCGACCTAGCATGATGACGAAACAGAAAAGAGCGGAAATCCCCTTGGCCGCACCAAAATAATCCGTAAATAGTGCAATAGGTGTTTTGATTTTTGCTTGCGCTGTTATATTATAACGTCCCTTCCATTGGCGAGTACTATAATGGCGCAAAATCAGGATAACGACAATCCGACAAAACTAGACCGCATGGGTATCTGGATATCCGGGCTGTGTGCTGTGCATTGTCTGGCGTTGCCTGTTATTTTACCCTTGCTTCCGCTGCTAGGTTCAACCTTTTTTGCCCAACTTTGGTTTGAGCGCACCATTCTTACTATCTCTATGCTTATTGGTGGTGTTGCACTAACAAGTGGCGCATTGCGCTATCACGGTCAATATTATCCGTTGGTATTATTGTTCACAGGTGGTGGTATTTACTGGTTTAAAGACATCTTTGGGCATGAATTCGAACCCTTCACCATTGCTGTGGGGGCGTTGTTAATTATCAGTGGCCATGTGATCAATATGCGTCTTTGTCGTCACTGCTTATGCTGTCGTAATTCGGTTTTTTCTACCCACGCAACCAATAAATAGTCAGGTCTTTAGGCCAAGGTTTTAAGGGCTAATGCGGGTTTATTGGTAAAGATGCCGTCGGCACCCCATTGTTTAAGTAAAACCATATCATCGGGATCATCCACAGTAAAAATCAAGGCCTTACATCCGCTTTGTTTGATTTTTTCTATGTAGGATCTGTCCACCACATCTAGGGCAACATTAATTGACCAAGGCGTAAACTGTGCGGCAAATCTCAAGGGATCAAGCTCGTAGCTTGCCGTTAACAATGAAAGGGTGAGTTCGGGACGTAATTGTTTAAGGGCCAAAAGCCAGTGATGGTTAAAGGATGAGATAATGATGTCATCAATGGCCTTTTGACTTAATGCACAGGCGTTATCGAACACCTCAAGCCAACGGTGCACATCAAACAGATGCTTTATTTCGATGTTACACAAGGTGCCTGGAGGAGCGGTGCTTAGTACTTCAGCCAATATCGGGATCTGTTGCTGATTTCCTGCATCAAGTTGCCGTAAATAATGTAGGCTCTTGCCCTGTATTAGGCCCTTAGCATTTGTGGTTCTGTCTAATTGACGATCGTGAATGATGACGATTTCTCCGTCAATTTGACGGGCGTCAAATTCAATACCGTCGACACCGGCGGCCACCGCCAGATTGAATGCTTGCAGCGTATTTTCCGGGGCTTCAGCGCTGGCCCCTCTATGGGCAAAAATCCGCATTTACGTTTTCCGATTATGAAGTTTTTGTGCGTTCATGGTTTCATACAAGGAGGCTGAGGTAACCAAAATCCCACCAATTAGTGCTTTAATTCCAGGCGATTCGTTGAGTAATAAAATGGCCAGCACGACCCCGTACATTGGTTGCATACAGGCAATCAGGGAAAAGGTTTTGGCTCTAAGGTAAATTAACGCACTGGCTACCATGGCATGGGGTAATGCAGTAAAAGCTGTGCCGAGTAATATAAGCAGTAACCAGGTGTGCTCATCGGCAACGTACATATCCGGGCTGGCAAAAGGCAATAGGCACAGTGCGGCCACCAGAATTTGCCAAGTCATGGCTTTGGCCCCTGAATAGTGGGAAAAGTATTGTCGATGAAGCAGGTTTCTAAATGCATACAAAATGGCGGAAACAATGCCGATTAATACCCCTACGGTTACGTCGTTTTCAAGGGATATTTCCGGCACCAGTAAAGCCACACCGACAAATACTGCAATGGCGCTAAATATATCCTGCCAAACCAAGCTTATTTTTTCGAACATTGGCTCGATAAGGACGGTGATCACCGGAAAGGTAAAAAGTGCGATCATGCCTACTGAGACACTCGCATATTGCATGGCGGCAAAGTAGGTGGCCCAATGGGCAGCGATGAGGATACCCAATAGCAGGGCGAACCCATAATCTTTCGGCTTGTTCAATAAAAGGGATTCGCCGGAAAATCGCAGAAAAATGGCCAGCGCAATGCAAGCGAATATGGAGCGACCCAAGGTAATATCAGTGGCATTCAAAGGAATGATACTGGCAAATAATCCGGTGCCGCCGAGTAGGATAACCGTTAGATGAAGGGTTATCAGACTTCGTTTAACTGGATCCATTCGCTATACAGGCATCGGCGACGGGATGCGGGCAAAAGGCTCGCCTAAACGGGTTGTCATACCCGCGGTCAAATTTTCAAATTCAATGCTGTCTTTCTCAAAACAGACCACAATGGTTGAGCCTAACTTAAAGCGGCCCATTTCTTCGCCTTTGTTTAACATTACGCTGGCTTCAGAGTCTTTATCATACTGCCAGTGCTGTACATTTTTTCCGGCGGGCGGCGTCACTGTGCCTGACCATACGGTTTCAATGCTTGCTACAATGGTTGCGCCAACCAACACCATGGCCATCTTGCCAACGGGTGTATCAAAAAACGCAATGACGCGCTCGTTACGGGCAAATAATCCTGGAATATTTTCCGCAGTAAGGGGATTGACGGAAAATAAGTCGCCCGGTACATACACCATGTCAGTGAGTGTTCCTGCCACGGGCATGTGAATGCGGTGGTAATCTCTAGGAGCAAGATACACGGTGGCAAACTTACCGTCTTTAAAGGGCTTGGCCAAATCCGGCTTGCCACCTAACAAGGTGGTTAAGCTGTAATTGTGGCCTTTTGCCTGAAAAATACTGTCTTGCTGAATATCCCCAAACTGGCTTACCGTACCATCGACGGCATGAATCAATACCTCATCGCCTTCAGTAATGTGGCGGGCTTCGGGTGCAAGGGGCCGGGTAAAGAACTCATTAAAGGTTTTATAATGTGTGGGCTCTGGGTGTAAGGCCTCACTCATGTTCACATTAAAATGTTTGATAAACAATTTAATTGCTGCGGTGGTGAGTCCACCCGCTTCTGCGGCAGCAAATTTGCCTACCAGTCGCGATAATAAATGTTTTGGCAAAATGTATTGTAAGTTAACTTTGAACCAGTCGAGCACACAAACTCCAAATCAGCATAAATCGATGTTAGTCCGGGATTGTACCTTACTC
>NZ_JBAHZB010000016.1:0-1980 GCF_036697315.1 Alteromonas sp. 14N.309.X.WAT.G.H12 | reverse complement strand
TTCCAATTTCCGGTTATTGATCATCAGTTATCGATATAAGTGATAATCACAATGCCCCTTTAATACGGATTGGTATAACTGGGCCTTTGCTCATCCATATTGGCAAGAATTTTGTGATAGCTGGCAAAGCGGGCTTCGCTGATGTTACCGTCTTCCACTGCTTTTCTGAGCAGGCAGCCGGGATCATTTAAATGCTTACAGTCGCGGAATTTACACCCCCCGAGGTATTCTCTAAATTCGATAAATCCCCAGGTAATGCGCTCTACGGGCATATGCCATAAACTAAATTCCCTCACACCAGGGGAGTCGATAAGATCGCCGCCAGCAGGAAAGTGCAGCAATTTGGCTGCGGTGGTGGTGTGTTGACCTAATCCTGAGCCATCTGAAATATCGCCAACGCTTTCTTCTGCATCGGGCAGGATTTGGTTAATAAGGCTGGATTTTCCCACGCCAGACTGACCCACAAACACACTTACTTTATCATCTAAGCAGGCGGTTAAATCTGCAATGCCTTCCCCATTTTTGCAACTGGTATAAAGCACCGGGTAACCTAAGGATTCGTAAATCTTCAGGGTGTTCTTAACATCATCAAGATCCTCACCACACAGCAACTCGGTCTTGTTCAGTACAATGATGGGGGGAATGCCAATATCTTCGCAGGCTACAAGGTAACGATCGATGATATTTAACGATAAATCCGGTTTAACCGCACTGACCACAATAATCTGATCAATATTGGCAGCAATGGGTTTGACGCCATCATAAAAGTCGGGACGTGTGAGTACCGAACGTCTGTCTTTGACGATTTCGAGAACACCGCCGGCGCCTTTGTCGTCACCGTTGTCAAACAGCACATCATCACCACACACCACAGAATCTATGGTACGGCGAATATGGCAACGGTAAACATGGCCAGATTCATCTTCGACGTCCGCATGTTTGCCAAAACGGCCAACAACGCGCCCAGGAAGCAGTTGTGTTTTATCTACCTGTTGTTTATTGTCACCGTTTTTATGACTTAAACGACGGACACGGTTGGCCGCAACCTGACGTTTTTGCTTGTGGGTGAGTTTTGGTTTTTTTGCCACGATTTCCTGCGTAGTTAACGTATACTTGGTCAATAATACCGTTTGTCTGGCTGTCGTGCCACGGTAAAGACGAGGAATAACAGAATGAGTAAGAAGGATACCAATTTGGTATGGATTGATATGGAAATGACCGGCCTTGATCCCGAAACCTGTAAAGTGCTGGAAATTGCCACCATCGTGACCGACGCCCAGTTAAACGTGCTGGCTGAGGGGCCGGTGATTGCGGTCCATCAAGATGATGCCATTTTAGACGGGATGGACGAATGGTGTACACGGGTTCATGGCGAAAGTGGGTTAACGGCCCGTTGTCGGCAAAGTACCATTACTGAGGCGCAAGCGTCTCAACAGACCATTGATTTCTTAACCCAGTATGTTGATGCCGGTAAATCCCCCTTGTGTGGCAATACCATCGGACAAGATCGACGTTTTATGGTCAAGTACATGCCGGAACTGGAAAATTACTTCCATTACCGAAGTATCGATGTGAGTACCATTAAAGAACTGGTAAAGCGCTGGCAACCGGAGATCCTCGATGGCTTTGAGAAAAAAGGGGTTCACCTTGCGTTAGACGATATTCGTGAGTCCATCGAAGAAATGAAATATTACCGGGAAAAAGTGTTTACTATTTAAGCTAAACTCGGCATATAACGAAAAAAATCAAATAAAGTGTTGCGCATCCCAGTAATTTTTGTAAAATGCGCACCACTTTTGCGAAGACCTCTTTTGTGTGGCAAAACACACAGGGTCGAAAAGTAGCGCAACATTGTCTATTTGCCAAAAGGTTGCAAAAATCTTTGGTAACAATAGCTCAAATTATGCGGGAATAGCTCAGTTGGTAGAGCACAACCTTGCCAAGGTTGGGGTCGCGAGTTCGAATCTCGTTTCCCGCTCC
>NZ_JBAHZB010000169.1:0-4941 GCF_036697315.1 Alteromonas sp. 14N.309.X.WAT.G.H12 | reverse complement strand
GCCCTGGGGTTTCTTTGTGATCCACTGAGCGAACGCCTAAAACAGTCATGCTAGTATCCACACCAACCACAAGCTCAATATTACCACTGTAACCGTCTGGTGCCGTGGTCTCAAGTGCCAATGCCACCGGTGCCTTATCCATTCGGGCCCGATATACATGATGAACTTGATTATTCCCCAACAATGGATCGATGACTTCCGTGCAATCTTGGTACAGGGAATTGTTGTACAGGGTTTCTGGTACAACTTCATTGAGCACTGAGAGCAGACGCTTTTGCTGTTGCTCTTTAATCTTCGCCTCGGTACCAAAAAAAGTTGTGGCAATTAATCCAGTGGTAACAAGGGCAAAAGCACCCAGCATAACGCCATTTTTTAAAATACTATTCATGGATAATTACTTTCCCTTATGGCCATAGGTACGTGGTTGGGTGTAGTAATCGATAAGCGGCACGGCCATATTCATGATGATCACGGCGAAGGCGACGGCATCAGGGTAGCCGCCGAAGTTGCGGATGATAATGATCCAAAAACCGATCATGGCACCGAAAATAATACGCCCTTTTGCCGTGGTGGATGCCGACACAGGATCGGTGGCGATGAAAAAGGCACCAAACAACACACTGCCGTTAATTAGGTGAAAAAGCGCTGAACCGTAAATGTCTTGGTTTATAAGGTGAAGAGCGGTGGCAAAAACGGCAATACTGACCATTAAACTGATGGGTATATGCCAGCTGATAATTCTCGTTTTTAGCAGAAAAAGCCCGCCGGCGAGATAACTGAGACTGACCCAAGCCCACCCTGTGCCACTACTGGCAAACGGACCGCCTTCATACACCCGGCTGGTTAATAGTTCATGATAGGTAGAAGCTTGGGTGAGACCGGTTTTAAGGTGATCCAAGGGGGTGGCCGAAGAAACGCCATCCATAGGGCGTAATGCTTGCTCCAGATTTAGCCCGCTTTGGGTAAAGCCGGTAAAAATTAAATGAAGCATGTCATTAAAGCTGAGTGTGACTGCGTGTAACGAAGCCGGTGGCATCCATTGGGTCATGGCCGCAGGGAAGGAAATTAATAGAACCACATAGGCGATCATCGCTGGATTAAACAGGTTGTAACCTAAGCCACCGTAGAGTTGTTTGACTATGCCAATGGCAAAGATCACGCCGATAACGGTCATCCACCAAGGCAAGGCCGGTGGTATACTGACGGCAAGTAAACAGGCGGTTAGTACTGCACTGTAATCACCGAGGTTTCTTGCCACGGGTTTTTTACGTAAGGCAAGAATCGCCGCTTCTACGGCAAGGGCAGTGGATACGGCGATGGCACCTTGAATAAATACGCCCCAGCCAAAGAAATAGCCCTGACAGATTACGCCGGGCAACATCGCATACAATACCATTCGCATGACCTGACTGGTGTCGCGGTCATTGTGCATATGAGGTGAACTTGAGAGTGTCAGCTTCATTAGACTACTTATTCTTTTCTTGAGCGGCCTTTTTGGCCTTGGCTTTTGCAACAGCAGCGGCGATACGTTTCTTTTTCTCCGCCTGGGCATCCACAACGGTATCTTGGGACGGCTCGGTAGTCACCGTACTGTCCGTTGAGTTGTCCGCTGCGCTGCCCGCTGTATCTGGGGTTTGAACTGGTGGCGTCTCCGCTTGTTGGGATGCCTGTTGAGCCGCTTTTTTCGCCTTGGCCCGAGCAACGGCGGCAGCAACCCGTTTCTTTTTTTCCGCCTGAGCATCCACAACGTTATCTTGAGGCGGCTCGGTAGTCACCGTGTTGTCCGCTGAGTTATCCGCTGTGTTGTCCGCAGTATCAGCTGTTTTGGCAGGTGACGAATCCCCTTGTTGGGATGCCTGTTGAGCCGCTTTTTTCGCCTTGGCCCGAGCAATGGCAGCAGCAACCGCAGCTTTTTTGTTGTCATTTGCCGTCGGCGCGGTTTCTTTGGTATCCACTTTTGTGTCTGCCGTGGCAGATTGCTCGGCGCGTTTGGCTTTGGCTCTTGCCAATGCGGCAGCCACTTTATCCTTGGAGCTGGTGGATGCTTTGTTGTCAGTGGCCGCTAAACGGGCTTCTTTGGCTTTTAGATGCTTAGCTTCCCGTTCTAGTTTTTCGCGCTCTAAACGGGCTTTACGGGCTTCAAAACGGGCCTTGGCTTTATCTGCCTTGTTGCGTTCATCCCGTTCAACGCGAATATCGGATTTTGCCTTTCGATAATAATGCACAAGGGGAATTTCACTAGGACAAACATACGCACAGGCGCCACATTCAATACAATCGAACAGATTATAATCCTGTGCTTTATCATATTCTTTGGCTTTACTATGCCAAAACAGTTGTTGTGGCAACAAATGTACCGGGCATGCATCGGCACAGGCGCTACAGCGAATACATGCGCGCTCATTACTGCCGTGTGTCAGTTCATCATCTGCGGGAACAAGCAGGCAGTTTGTGATTTTAACCACAGGTACCGCCGCATCGTTTAAGGTAAACCCCATCATTGGGCCGCCCATGATCACTTCGGGCTGGGATTGCTTATCACTAAGGTATCCTGCCACCTTCAGCAGATGGTTCACCGGTGTGCCAATACAAGCCCAATAGTTGCCGGGTCGCTCAACGGCTTTGCCGGTAACCGTTACAATGCGTTCTATGAGGGGTTTACCCCGCAGTATGGCATCGGCGATAGCAAAGCAGGTTCCCACGTTGAACATGGTAACGCCCACGTCAATGGGCAGGCCGTCTCTGGGCACTTCCCGACCTGTGAGTATTTGTATTAATTGCTTTTCACCGCCAGCAGGATATTTGGTGGGGACGGCAATCACATGGATATCAGAGCGCGACTGACATGCCTGTTTGATGGCCTCAAAGGCATCCGGCTTATTATCTTCTATGGCAATCACCACAGCACGAGGGCAAAGAAGGTGAGTGAGGATATCAATCCCCTCTAGAATTGATGCAGATTGCTCCCGCATGAGCCGATCATCGGCGGTAATATAGGGTTCGCATTCAATGCCGTTGATGATGAGAAATTCCACCGTTTTACTACCGGAGGCTTTGATATGCGTTGGAAAGCCTGCGCCTCCCATGCCAGTAATGCCAGCGTTACAAATCTGGGCAACGAGGTCGCGTTTATCTAACTCGGTGTAATTCGTCGATACTTCAAGGCTATCCCAGGTCTCATGGCCATCGGGTTTAATTTGTATACAGGTCTCCGACAGCCCACTAGGGTGTGCCGTTACGTGATCGCCTATGGCGATGACGGTGCCCGAGGTGGGCGCATGTACGGGAACGGCAAATGCCTGACTGCTCTGTGTTAGCGGCTGACCTTTTTTGACCAAATCACCTTCACTCACCAGGATTTTCCCATCCGTACCAATATGCTGGCGCACCGGCACGATGAATACTTCCGGTAGCGGAGGGCGCACGGTACAGGTTTGATTTGAAAGGTGTTTGTTTCCTAAGGGATGAACACCGCCAGAAAATGACCAGGTTTGACCCTTGCCTAACCGCGAAATAATGTCTTCAAACTGAGGTAACTGCACGTTTAAGATACCATTTTTACAGGAATGTCGCCTCTAGGCGTTTGTTCAAAGTCCCAGCGCCATGATGACGTGGTGGTGGTAACCGGTACCATATCAATACAATCAACAGGGCAGGGATCCACACACAGATCGCAGCCAGTACATTCATTGGTCAGGACGGTGTGCATGTGTTTGGCAGCACCTAAAATCGCATCCACAGGACAGGCCTGAATACACTTGGTACAACCGATACATTCATCTTCACGGATAAATGCGACTTTTTTAATATCTTCTTCGCCATGGGACGCATCAAGGCTTTTGGCTTCCTTACCGGTTAAGTCGGCCAGTTTTTTTATGGTTGCTTCTCCTCCTGGAGGGCATTTATTAATTTCATCACCGTTTGCGATGGCTTCAGCATAGGGGCGACAACCGGGATATCCGCATTGCCCACACTGAGTTTGGGGGAGGATTTCGTCAATTTGATCCACCAATGGGTCTGACTCCACTTTAAAGCGAATGCTGGCATAGCCAAGGAGTAAGCCGAACGCAAGGGCAAGAAGACCAACAGTAATTAAGGCAACGGTCATGCTCATTACACTTTCACCAAGCCACTAAATCCCATGAAGGCTAAGGACATTAATCCCGCCGTGACCATGGCGATGGAAGCCCCCTTGAATGCCACCGGGACATCAGCCGCTGCGATCCGCTCGCGCATGGCGGCGAACAGTACAAGCACAAGGGAGAAGCCCACAGACGCACCGAAGCCATATATGAGGCTTTCAATGAAGTTATGTTGTTCAGTTAGATTCAGTAACGCAACACCTAATACGGCACAGTTTGTGGTAATCAGTGGAAGAAAAATGCCCAGTAATCGGTAGAGAGTAGGGCTGGTTTTGTGCACCACCATTTCGGTAAATTGGACAACCACGGCAATGATGAAAATAAACGCTAAGGTGCGCAAATAACCGATGCCCAGAGGCACCAGCAAATAGGTTTCTACGAGGTAGCTGGAGACCGAGGCCAGCGTAAGGACAAAGGAGGTTGCCATCGCCATGCCCAGCGCGGTTTCAAGCTTTCCGGATACGCCCATAAATGGACAGAGGCCCAGAAACTTCACCAGCACAAAGTTGTTTACCAGCACGGTACCAACAAGAAGTAAGAAAAAGTCAGTCATAAAATAAGTCGTCAACGTAAACCAGGTTGCACAAATTACAAGAAGAAAGCGTATTTTATTATTTCGGCGGGTATTATCGCTTTTTGTGGAGCGATACACAACTTGATGAGAATAGTTGTTGTAGCGAAGAAGTTGGCTCCCCCTCCCCGACTCGAACGGGGGACCTGCGGATTAACAGTCCGTCGCTCTAACCAACTGAGCTAAGGGGGAACCGAAATAGTCATTGAAAAGTTGGCTCCCCCTCCC
>NZ_JBAHZB010000168.1:0-5040 GCF_036697315.1 Alteromonas sp. 14N.309.X.WAT.G.H12 | reverse complement strand
GCCAATGGTAGCTGATTTCACGCTTAAGTTAAATTATTCACTGAGAAAAGGCCGACAAAAACTGTGCGCCGAGAGCGGGTAATGCTACACTTTCGCCCCGAATTTAAGCTACTTTGATGACAGAGGAATATCATGTTACACCTTTACAACACACGCACCCGGGGAAAAGCGCCTTTTGTTCCGTTAGAGGAAGGAAAAGTGGGGTTATATGTGTGTGGTATTACGGTGTATGACTTAAGTCACATGGGGCATGCCCGTACGTATTTAAGTTTTGATGTGCTAGTACGCTACCTTCGTCATTTAGGCTATGACGTGACTTATGTGCGCAATATTACCGATGTGGACGACAAAATTATCGCCCGCGCAGCGGAAAATGGCGAATCAACAGACGCGTTAACCGCGCGTACAATTGCCATGATGCATGATGACTTTGCGGCAATTAATTTACTTGAGCCAGATATTGAGCCTCGGGTAACCACCCACATGCCAGAAATTATCAATATTATCGAAACCTTGGTGAATAAGGGCTTTGCTTATTTGGCTGACAGTGGTGATGTGTTATTCGATGTGAGTAAGTTTCCTGAATACGGCAAACTGAGTAAACAAAACCTAGAACAACTGCAAGCTGGCGCCCGGGTTGAAGTGGCCGCGGGTAAAGACGATCCGCTGGATTTTGTTCTGTGGAAAAAAGCCAAACCCCAGGAGCCTGCATGGCCGTCACCGTGGGGAGACGGGCGCCCGGGTTGGCATATCGAGTGTTCTGCAATGAACCACAAACACTTAGGTGCCCACTTTGATATTCATGGCGGCGGTTCGGATTTAACTTTTCCCCATCATGAAAACGAAGTGGCGCAATCTTGCTGCGCCTTTGACACCCCTTACGTGAACGTGTGGATGCATACGGGCATGGTACAGGTGGATAACGAAAAGATGTCTAAATCTCTGGGCAACTTTTTTACCTTACGGGATGTTTTGCAAGAGCACGATGCTGAATCATTACGGTTTTTCCTGATGTCGGCCCATTATCGTAGCCAGCTTAGTTATTCGCAAGATAACATCGATCAGGCAAAGTCAGCTCTCGAACGTTTATATACTGCGCTGCGTGGCGTAGAGCCAGATGCTTCCACCGATTTAGCTTACGGGGGTTATTTGGCAAAGTTTGAAGCGGCCATGGACGATGATTTAAATGTGCCAGAAGCATTCTCTGTGCTATTTGAATTGGCGCGAGATTTAAATAAACAAAAAGCCAATGAGGCTGAGGCAGCCAAGTTAGGCGCTGTATTAAAAGGCCTAGGAGCTATTTTAGGTATTTTACAATCTTCACCGGAAAGTTGGTTGCAAGGTGGCGGCGATGATGATGAAGCGGAAAAAATTGAAGCGCTCATTAAACAACGCAACGATGCCCGTGCTGCAAAAGACTGGGCGGCAGCCGATGCTGCTCGTGATGCGTTAACGGCAATGGGCGTGGTACTTGAAGATGGGCCATCAGGCACCAGTTGGCGTAAAGCATAACTGGCGTTAACAACGGCAAATGAAAAAACGAAAGGGGCATGGCGCCCCTTTTTTTGATCTAACTTATGGTGTTATCAACCCACGTTTTTCAGTCGGGTGACATCCACGTGGAGTTTGAGTTTTTGACCGGGTTGCAGATATTTTTTGGAATTTAAATTGTTCCATTGGGTGATATCTGACACTTTCACATTAAATTTACTGGCGATGCGGGACAGGCTGTCACCATTTCGTACGGTATACGTAAAGGATCTTACCACGCCCGCTGTGGCGCCGGTGTCTGTCTTTTTGCCTTGCCAAACAATGAGGGTTTTGCCGGGCATCAGAGGATCTGTTGGAGCCATGCCGTTCCATTTGGCTAAATCATTGGTATTCACTTTATACAATCGGCTGATATCCCACAGGGTATCTCCCGATTTTACTTTGTAGGCAATTTTGGCCTTAGCATGGGGCTGGTTTTGTATGGATGCTAAGCGTTGATCTTGACTGAGGGAATAGGCGTCCAGTTCTTTTAACGCAACCGGTATCATTATCGCATCACCAATTCGAATCATATTCGATGACAGATTATTCACCTTTTTGATAATGCTGGCAGTGGTGTGATAGTGGTTGGCCAGCTTTAACAGGCTGTCTCCTCGCTTAACGGTATAACGCACCCAGTTTAGGCGATCTTTTTGGTCAATGGACGCCAGCTGCTGAGAAAAGTTCTTAGCTTTGTCGGCAGGCAATAGCAAATAATGGGGCCCATCAGGATCTGTGGCCCAGCGATTAAATCCTGGGTTAAGGGCGTGAAGATCTTCTAATTCCATATCGGCTAAATCGGCAGCAAAGGCGAGGTCGATTTGAGAGTCAATGTCTACCAGACTTACCACTTCTTCGTTGTCGATGGCCGGCCAGTCAAATTGATAGCTGTCTCGGTGTTTTAAAATATCGGCCAGTGCTAATAATTTCGGTACATAAGCGCGGGTTTCTCTTGGTAGATCCAAGGACCAAAAATCGGTTTTCTTACCGGCTTTTTCATTTTGTTTAATGGCGCGAAGTACGCGACCTTCACCACTGTTATAGGCGGCAAGGGCATTTAACCAGTCGCCGTCAAACATCTTATTTAAATAGGTGAGGTATTCAATGGCTCCTTTCGTGGACGCAACCACGTCTCTGCGGCCGTCATACCACCAACTTTGACGCATACCGAAACGTTTGGCTGTGCCGGGAATAAACTGCCACATGCCGGCAGCACGTCCGTGGGAATATGCAAAGGGATCGAAGGCACTTTCCACAATAGGCAGCAATGCGATTTCTAAGGGGATCCCCCCTTGTTCAAGTTCGCCAGCAATGTAATACAGAAATGGCCGTGCACGATTGACAACCCGGGCCATATACTCGGGATGCTTTAAATACCAGTTTCGTTGTAATGCGATGCGGTTATCATCAGGAATATCGAGGGAAAACTGACTGCTTAGTCGCGTCCATACATCATCGATGACGGCATCGGCTTGCTCTGTAGAAATGGCATCATCCAGTGCTTCATCAACATCATCCACCGGATGCACGACTTCGATGACCCCATCTTTGGCCACCTGACAATCTTGGGCATCATCGATTTTGGTTTGACCCACTTCACAGCTATCGAGCTCGGGCGTGTTTATTTCAGGCGCAACCTCATTGGCCGCTACTTCTGATTCGGTTAACTGACAACCTGTTAACAAGGTTATCATTGACATACCGGCGAGAAGGCCCAGCGTTGTCTTCATTCTTATGCTGCCTCGCAATTTGACTACAAAAAATGTTATAGCCTAACAATTGTTACTAATGATTGCATCAAAACTCGTCTTTCCAACGACGAATGGCAGCAAAAATGGCATCGTCGCTTGTCAATGTTTGCCCTGAATACCGAATCGCGGCGTCGGCCACGGAAGCGTGCTGTGTGCGCAGAAATGGATTGATGGCTTTTTCTACAGCAAGGGTAGAGGGTAGCGTAATACGCTGCTCGGCTCTCAGTGAATTGACTTTTTCGGCGTGGCGATTTAGTTGCGCATTTTCTGGTTCCACAGCCAGGGCAAAGGTCATGTTTGCCTGAGTGTATTCGTGGGCGCAGTATACTCGTGTATCATCTGGTAGGTGTGTTAGTGTGTTCAACGAGTGATGCATTTGTGCGGGGGTGCCTTCAAAAAGTCGTCCGCATCCGCCACTAAATAAGGTATCACCACAAAATAGCGCGCCATGGCCATAAAAGGCGATATGATCCAGAGTATGCCCCGGCACTTCTATTACATCAAAGTGGCAGTGAAGTGTTTCTAAACTGGCGGTATCGCCTTGTTTAACCGGCTGTGTGATACCCTGAATATGTCCGCCGTGTGGACCAATAACCGGGATGTCTGGATAGGATGCAACCAGTTTTTGAATACCGCCGGTATGATCATGATGGTGATGGGTGATAAGAATGGCAGTGAGGGTGAGTTGGTGTTGCTCACAAAATGCTAAAACGGGATTGGCATCGCCGGGATCCACAACCACCGCGGTGTTGCTATCATGAAGGCACCAAATGTAGTTGTCTGAAAATGCGCTAATGGGCGTGACGCTGACCTGCTCGGGAAAGCTTAACGGTGGTGTCATAATATACCTGCTTATGAAAAGAGAATTATGCGATACTATAGAAACTTGATAGCGACACTGCAACTTTATGGAACGGTTTAATAATCAATGAGATTGGCATACCGCGCACGGGTTCCTCGCTACCCTGAAAACTGGTCTCAATTACCTGCTGGCGAAGCGATCCGCCGTACCATTCAAGGTGTGAGCAATAGTTATGCGAAGAGAATATTTGGCTATCACTTTGTGAAGCTAGGTACGTTGAGCTCGCAGATTTCGCTTACAAAATGCAGTATTACCCACCAAATTCATCAAACGCCCGTTCGTAACGCCCATACCCATGTTATTGGTGAGTCAACAGAATTGCCCTTCGTGGAAAACAGCATTGATGGTTTCTTGTTGGCAAACGAGTTGGATTATTGTCAGGATCCTCATCAGATTTTGCGTGAAGTAGACCGGTGCATCAACCAAGACGGCTATATCATCTTAAGTGGTTTTAACCCGTATAGCCTTACGGGTGTGGGGAAGTACCTGCCTTTGAAACGGGGTAACTTGTTACATGATGCCCGCTTTTTTTCTTCTGGTAGAGTGAAGGATTGGTTGCAGCTACTGGGCTATGAGATTATCGAAACCCGGCACATTTTGTTTTCCATGTTATTTATGAAAAAGCGTGTGTTGCCCGTGGTGTGGCAACAACGGGTGTCGCGGTATTTGCCTTGGTGTAGTTCGGTGTACGTTATTTTGGCGCGAAAACGGGTTGTGCCTATGACCACCATTAAACCGAAATGGAAACTAAAACCCAATTTTTCGGCGGTGGGAGCCAGTATGCGGGTAAAGCCCACAACGTTGTTAGGACAAAATAAAAAAACCTGACCGAAGTCAGGTTTTTCTTAAAACACAGATTACTTAACCCGCATGCCTGGTTGAGCACCTTCATGGGGT
>NZ_JBAHZB010000167.1:0-5195 GCF_036697315.1 Alteromonas sp. 14N.309.X.WAT.G.H12 | reverse complement strand
GGTCAGGGTTGCCGAGTTAGGCATTAAAACCATACCGAAAGCCGCAGCAATGCCGCCAGCTAGGATATAGGGTGATCGGCGACCTAAACGATTCCAGGTTTTATCAGAGGCGGCGCCCACAATGGGTTGAATGATGATCCCCATGATCGGGGCCACTAACCAAAACAAAGAGAGGGAATGCAATTCGGCACCGAGATCTGACAAGATCCGACTGGCATTAGCATTTTGCAAGGCGAAGCCAAATTGCACACCTAAAAAGCCAAAACTGACATTCCATATTTGCCAAAATGTTAATTTTCTTTTCTTTTGTGAAATACTTTTAGTTGTCATTACATTCTTGTTGTTATTTGGTTATAGCGGACAATATACAAAGGTTCATGGATAACCTCTATTCGCTGCATACGTATTCAGAGCACAAGCCTCTGGAAACCCCACTGAATTAAAACCCAATGGTGATGTTGGCCGGATCATCATGCCATTTTACCTTCACGGTGAGAGTATTGTTATCTGACGCCCATTTAAAGTTAGTGTTTTGGCCTTGGTAAGTTACCGTTTTAGGTGCATTAGGAATATTGTGTATGACTAAAGACACTGTGCGCATGGTTGGCATTCCAGGGTAGGAGTAACCTTCCTTGCGCAAGGAAATATCCAGGCCGTGTTGATTTTGCTCGGCCTTAAACAGCAATTGTTCGTACTGCTTTTTTTCGTAGGCGGCAAAGGTTTTGCCATCATCTTCGTACATCATTCCCTGTCCATGGGGAACGGAAGGATCGGCGTAATAGTGCAAGGTCAGCGAGGCACTAGAATAGTCCGCTGTGGTTTGTATGGGCTCTATCATGGGAATAAAGGAACCGGCGCGTACGAACACAGGAAAGGTGGTGAGATCTACCTCGCTAGTAATGGATTGGTTACCGCGATAACGCTGTTCGGTAAAAAAGTTAAACCAGGTGCCCTTAGGTAAGTCAACGTCGATTAGCGTTTGCTTCGGGTTCACAATGGGATGAACGAAAAAGGCATCTCCCCAAAAGTAGCAGTGGGCATTACTCATGTCATTGGCTTTGTTATCGTCGGCAAAGAAGGTGGGGCGCATAAGGGGCATCCCCGTTAGACTATTTTTAAATGCCAGGGTGTAGTTATAGGGTAATAACTGATAGCGAAGTTTTATGTAATCACGGGCAATATCCTGGGTTTGTTTGTCGTGATATACGGGTTCCGAGGCAATGTTTTGTTGACCATGGGGCCGAAAGATAGGTTGGAACACGCCATATTGCAACCAGCGAAGATACAGCTCTTTGTCGAAGTGTTCCCCCCCGGCAAAGCCGCCGAGATCAGAGTGGGTATAACCTAAACCAAACAGGCCCATCTGCAAACTTAGCTCGACCTGAGGTTGGAGTCCTCCCCAACTGCGATTGACGTCTCCCGTCCAGGGGATCATGCCGTAGCGCTGGGAACCGGCAAACCCCGAACGCATTAGGATAAAGGGGCGTTCATCTGGGTTAAGCTGGCGCAAGTTGTGATACAGCATGTTGGCCCATTGATGACCATACACATTATGAATGGCGTCCGCGCTGATAAAGGCGCCATCATCAAGTTGATGCAGTGTGTCGGCAGGGTGTACTTCCGGTTCCCCTAAATCGCCCCACCAGCCCTTAATGCCCTGTTCATGTAAGGTGGCGTAAATCGCATTAAACCAATGGCGCCCTTTGGCGTTAAAAATATCAATAATACCGGTGTTGCCAAAATAAAAATCAAAGGTTTTGGGCTTTCCCTGGGCATCTTTTGCCAGCACATCCTGTTGTACCGCTTGTTGCCAGCGTTTTGAACTGGAAAGCACATAGGGCTCGGTGATCAGGATGGGATTAACGCCTTGTTGATTGAGTTGATGGAGCATTTCCTGTGGTTGGGGAAAGTGTTGGCGATCCCAATCTAAATTCCCCATGTGGCCGGTGATGTCCTTGCCAAACCAGTAGAGATCCATCACCACCGCATCCAATGGAATATCCAATTGTTTGTAGCGATCCACGGTGTGTAGTACTTCTTGTTGGGAGTGGTATCCAAAACGGGAGGCAAAGTTTCCTAATGCCCACCGTGGCGGCATGGGTTGCTTGCCTGTCACCGCAACATAGTTGCGGATAATATCAGTAAACTGATCACCGCTGAAAATAGTATAAGCGATACGCCCGGCAACGGCCTCAAAGGACAATATGTTTTCTTGGCTTGCGCCGATATCCAGATAGCCTTTTGCCGAGTTATCAAACAATATCAAGTACTTTTTGCTCGACATCACCGCCGGTATACTAAAATTCATTTGGGTGGATTGGTGGGTATAACCGTAATCGGCCTTGTTGTATAACGGCAGTCGGTATCCCCGACGGTTCATGCCTACTGTGCGTTCGCCACCGCCTAAAAGTTGCTCGTTATCGGTTAATGTAAAGCGCACACCTTCTGTTGTATAGGTTGTCTCATTTTCAATGACTTGCCCCTGAAAAAAGCCACTTTCTTCACGGATCAAATCCCGTTGCTTGTGCTGGTAGCGAACGCCAAAGGGGTGTTTCGTGATAATAGCTTTAAGATCTCCAGCATTAATGGTTAGCGCGTTTGCACTATCCATAACTTGTATGGGGCGTGCAGTTACCCCTTCTTTGTTGGCAAATGACGGTAATTGAGAGGCGGGCAGAGGATTTTGATAAGCATGAAATATCACATTGATGGCGTTGGAATTGAGTACTTTAAACGTTATCTCACCCTTGTCTGTTTCTACGGTAAGCGCATGTTTTTCGATGTGATGCGCAACATAGTGATGTGTGAACTGGCTGTTATCAAAGGGGGTCTTTGCATCGACAGAAAAGCAGACAAAAGTGATAAGTAGCCAAATTGACAAGGACTTAACGTTTAATTTGAGCACAAGAACTCCATGTTGAGTTGTTAGATATACGTTAACAATAATAACGACTTTATTGCTTTGCATAGCCTGAATACGTATGCAAAGGGTATAACCTCAAATTTGAATTCCGTATGCTTTGTTGCATGAAAATGCCAATGGAAAAAGTTGGTAGCACTCTGATTCATTGAGGTTCCCTATGTCTGAACAATTATGGTGGCGCGGCGCCGTCATCTACCAAATTTATCCCCGTAGTTTTTATGACGCTAACAATGATGGTATTGGTGATATTCCCGGTATCATCGACAAGATAGATTACATTGCCAGTTTAGGTGTGGACGCGATTTGGATATCGCCCTTCTTTAAGTCGCCCATGAAAGATTTTGGCTATGACATTAGTGACTATCGGGATATCGATCCGATTTTCGGTACCTTGTCTGATTTTGACCAGCTAATTGCTAAAGCCCATGAAAAAGGGTTGAAAGTGATGGTGGATCAGGTGCTAAGTCATACGTCGGATCAACATGACTGGTTTTTAGCATCACGAGAAAATAAAACCAACGATAAAGCGGACTGGTATGTCTGGGCGGATGCCAAAGACGATGGCACGCCACCGAACAACTGGCTATCCATTTTTGGTGGTGCCGCTTGGACCTGGGAGCCACGGCGGGAGCAATATTATTTGCATAATTTTCTGTCAAGCCAACCGGATCTGAACTTTCATAACCCTGAGGTGCAAAAAGCGGCATTGGAAAATATTGAATTTTGGCTGCAACGGGGTGTGGATGGCTTCCGTTTAGATGCCATTAATTTTTGCTTCCATGATGCCAAATTGCGGGATAACCCCAGTAAAGCACCGGAGCTAAGAACCAGTATTGGTTTTGATGCTAAAAACCCTTACGCCTATCAGTATCATTATTTTAATAATACGCAGGACGAAAACCTCTATTTTATGGAGAAGATCCGAGCGTTGTTAGATCAGTATCCCGGCGCTGTGGCTTTAGGCGAGATTTCTTCGGAAGATTCGCTAAAAACCATGGCCGAATATACCCAGGGCAATAAGCGATTGCATATGGGCTATAGCTTTGACTTACTGACTGAGGAATTCTCGGCTTCTTATATTCGCCGGGTGGTGGGATCCTTAGAGGAAAAGATGTCAGACGGCTGGCCATGCTGGGCTATTTCCAATCACGACTCCAAGCGGGTTTTATCACGCTGGGGCGAAGGCGTGGATGACCAGGAAAAGCCCTATTTGGCTAAGATGCTGTATGGGTTAATCACCTCATTAAGAGGCAGTGTTTGTAGCTATCAGGGGGAAGAGTTGGGGCTTACCGAAGCCCATATTGCTTATGAGGATTTGCAAGATCCTTACGGCATCACCTTTTGGCCCCAATTTAAAGGGCGCGACGGATGCCGTACCCCTCATCCCTGGGAACAGGGAAAACAACATGCGGGTTTTAGCCAACGCAAGCCCTGGTTACCCGTACCTGATGAACATCATAAACTGGCCGTTGATGTACAAGACGCCGAGGCCTCCTCGGTGCTCAATAGTTATCGTCATTTTAACCAATGGCGTAAGCAACATGCCCCTTTGTGTTATGGCGACATAGCCTTTATCGATACCCCCGAGCCACTGCTGGCGTTTACGCGGGAATATGAAGGGGAGCGTATTTATGTGTGCTTTAATTTAGGCAACACGGAGCAAACGCTAAGTCTTAACATTGATGAAGGGAAAAAACTGCAGCCGTTAGAAGGTCATAACTTGCGTCAGGCAACACGTCGCGATGATGACCTCATCCTGCCCCCGTTTTCATGTTTTTATGCCACCTATCACACCTAATTATTGAGAATCGAGACAACCATGAAACGCACTTATTCTTATAACAAAATTGCCGCCGCGTTGCTTCTTGGTAGCGTCCTTTGCTCATGTGCAGAGGTGACGGTACCTAGCCAGCCCGTTGCCGTTGAACAAGTACAAAATATGGGGGGGAAAGCCAGTCAATTGCTGCCTTATGCCCAGCGTCCTTTTCAAGATGAAGTGTTTTACTTTGTCTTACCGGACCGGTTTTCCAATGGTGACAAAAGCAATGATCTGGGAGCGGCGGCGAATGATACTGCCCGCGCTTTATCTCGAGGCGGGTTTGATGTTACTCACAAAGGCATGTTTCACGGGGGTGATCTTGCCGGTTTGATAGACAAATTACCCTATCTTGATGAGATGGGCGTGACGGCTATTTGGCTGACGCCGGTGTTGCGAAATCGCGCTATGCAGGCAGGAACGTCCGGTTATCACGGCTATTGGATTTTAGATTTT
>NZ_JBAHZB010000166.1:0-5225 GCF_036697315.1 Alteromonas sp. 14N.309.X.WAT.G.H12 | reverse complement strand
ATGCCAGTCAGCTTAACTGACTGGCATTAGCCGAAAGGCGCCTTTTTTTATATTTAAAATAGGTGTTAGTTAGCCATTGTTTAATTGGGTGTGACTAAAGGCTTGTAAGGTTGAACAATCGCTAGTCATTGCTTTTAGGTGAGCGTCGGCACGAGGGAGTAAACGGGTATTAAAAAAGTCCGCGCACTGCTTTTTACTTGCTGCTAATTTAGCGTTGCCTGTTTGCGCGGCCACATCCGCCATACTTGTCCAGCATACGCTCAGTAAGCTATAGGCAGTGAAAGAAAGGTAATCATACGCGGCAGCGGCCATTTCTGTTGCCGACATATCCAGGCACGCCAAAGAGGCGTCATGCCAGTTGTCCAACACCCCTTGAGCAGAGGCTTGAGCCGTGGGATCTTTAATGGCTGCGATGATATCGGCAAAGACCGAAAAGGTTACTTTCATCTTTTCACCTTTGTCACGCACAAGCTTTCTACCAATTAAATCTCCAGCCTGTATACCATTGGTGCCTTCGTACAACAGTGTAATGCGAACATCACGCATCAATTGTTCCATGCCCCATTCACGAATATAACCATGACCACCGAAAACCTGAATACCTAAACTGCTGCTTTCCAGTCCTATATCGGTAAAAAACGCTTTGCATATAGGGGTTAAAAATTGCAGTAAACTTTGTGCCTTTTGTTGGTTTTCGTCGTTGCCAAAATGGGCGATATCCATGTGTTTAGCATAAAGCAGGCTAAGTGCTCGGCAGCCTTCTGTCAGTGATTGCTGGGTAAGCAGCATACGGGCAACATCTGGCTGGTAAACAATGGGGTCGGCCTTGCTTTGTGGCTGAACCGCACCTTGGGGCGCCCGGCTTTGAAGTCTTTCAGTGGCGTAGTCCAATGCCCCTTGAAAGGCCGCTTGAGCGGCGCCTAGCCCCTGAATGCCGACTTGAAACCTAGCATCATTCATCATGGTAAACATACAGGCAAGCCCCTGATGGGGCTCGCCGATAAGCCAGCCAGTTGCATTATCAAAATTCATGACGCAGGTGGGGCTGGCTTTGATCCCCATCTTATGTTCAATGCTACCCACCGAAAGGGTGTTGGCCTGAGCGGGCTCACCGTGCTCATCAAGTAAGTATTTGGGGACGAGAAATAAGCTGATGCCTTTTACTCCGGCCGGAGCATCCGGCAGGCGGGCAAGTACCAGATGGATAATGTTCGATGTCCAGTTTTGATCCCCGGCAGTAATAAAAATCTTACTGCCTGAAATGGCATAGCTGCCATCATCCTTTGGTACTGCTTTGGTGGCCAGTAACGCCAGATCCGTGCCGGCTTGCGGTTCGGTGAGGTTCATTGTACCTGTCCATTCACCACTGACGAGTTTGGGTAAGTAAGTCTCTTTGAGATGATCACTGGCATGGCGGTTTACAGCCAGTACCGCACTTTCTGTGAGCATGGTGGTGAGCCGCCAACTTAAATTGGCCGAATTTAGCATTTCATGAATAGGAACGGCCATGGTGTAGGGCAAGCCCTGACCGCCGTACTGTTCTGGCCCGAGCATGGCATTCCAGCCGTTGGCGACATAGTCCTGATAGGCCTCAGCAAAGCCCGGAGGGGTAACCACCTGACCATCGGTGAGTGTGCAGCCGGTTTCATCCCCTGGGCGGTTTAATGGTGCCACAACATCTTGCGCAAACTTTGACCCTTGGGCAATGACTTCACTGACTAAATCGGCATCAAAATCCTGCAGGCCAAGTTGCTTATAATGCTCATTCAGCGACAACCAGTCCTCAAGAAGAAAGGTAAAATCCGTAAGGGGGGCATGGTATTCAGGCATTGATGACTCCAATTAAAACGCTTGTTTGAATTTTTAACATTATAGACATAAATTCACAAATTAAAGTAGTGAATAAATGGCTTTTTACTTTTTTGCCATCAACAGGCATGCTTAAGGTTAGTTGCTAGCAATGTGAACAAATCAAGTGAGGCTTAAAGTGAACGATAATTCACCTGTTTGCGTGGTCACCGGTGGGAGTTTAGGGATTGGCTTGGCGGTGGTTAAAAAGTTTGTCGCCGAGGGATACCGGGTTTTCAATCTCGATATACGTGATTTTGATACGCCTGTTGCCCAAGCTACCTGGTTGCCCTGTGATGTTACCAATATTGACGAGGTCAACGGTGTTATCGCCGCCCTTGCCACTGATACTCAACAAATTGATGCATTAATCAGTAATGCTGGCAAGCATGTGTCTGCCACCATCGAAGACACCTCGCCGGAGTTACTTGATGAGTTGTTTGCACTCAATGTAAAGGGCGCATATGCCGTGGTCCGAGCGGTGCTGCCGGTGATGAAACTGGCTAATCAAGGGGCTATTGTGTTTATGGCCTCGGATCAAGCGCTGGTGGGGAAACACAACTCTTTTGCGTATAATTTAACCAAAGCTGCACTGGCATCGATGGCGAAAACCACGGCGCTTGATTATGCCTCCTTTAATATACGCGCCAATGCTGTATGCCCAGGGACCATTGATACCCCCTTGTACCATCAGGCCATTGAAAACTATGTGAATAAAAGCGGCGCAGATATTCATCAGGTACACAAAGAAGAAGCGGCGGCCCAACCCCTTGGCCGCTTAGGCACGCCCGAAGAAGTGGCTGAACTGACGTTTTTCCTAGCCAGTGAGAAAGCGGCTTTTATTACCGGAAGCTTGCATAGCATTGATGGGGGCTATACCGCCCAGTGATCGAGATTATTGACAGTCACCTGCATTTTTTTGCTCTGGATGAAGGGCACTATGGGTGGTTAAAGCCTCAAAATCCACCCCATTGGCCGGATAAACACAAACTGGTTCGGTCGGTGTCTGAGTCAGATTTACAGCTCCATGAGCCGCTTTCTTTGGCGGGGTTTGTGCATATTGAGGCGGGGTTTGATAATACCAAACCCTGGCGAGAAATTGACTGGTTAGCCCAGCATTGCCAGCGGCCTTATGCGGCGGTGGCGTTTTGGGATCTCTTGGCTGCAGAAGCTGAACAGACACTAGAGGCATTGCTACAGCGCCCTAAAGTGAGTGGTGTGCGATATATATTGGATGATGATGGTGTGGCGATTCTCAGTCATCCTTTAATCGCGCAACGTTTTGCTTTACTGCAAGAGGCCGGATTAGGTTTTGACGTTCAACTTCCCTTGTCAGCAACCGCCAGTGTACAGGCCCTGTTAAGCCTTATTCGCCAGTTTCCCGGCGTACGTTTTATTATCAATCATGCCGGCTTTCCATTTCATGATACCCATTCGCAAAATCCCTGGCGGCAAAGCCTTAATGAATTGGCAAAAAGCCCCAATGTGGCCATTAAATTATCGGGTTGGGAAATGCAAGACAGGCAGTGGAGTAAAGAAAGCGTTCGCCATGTTATGGCGTATGTGCTTGATGTGTTTGGCCACGAACGGGTCATGCTGGGCAGTAATTTTCCCCTTTGCCTTTGGCACAGCAGTTACAAGGATTTTTGGCAAACTATGGTGTCTCTTGTGGCGCCAGATACACGCAATCAAGTGGCATGCACTAATGCACGCCACTGGTATCAAATCTCAGGCTAAGCCGGTGAAGGCGTGGCCCGTTTTTGGCTTTATTTGAGTGCCGTAATGGTCATATTCGGTGAGCGATAAATAATATCGTCATTTAAGTCTATGCCAATTCCCGGTGTGTCGGGGGCTTCAATGAAACCATTCACCGGCTGGGGATCTTGAATACACAATTCACGATTCCAGTCTTTGGTGGCATAGGTATGATGTTCGTGGATCAAGAAGTTAGGAATTGCGGTTTCCAGATGTAAACTGGCCGCAGTGGCTACAGGTCCGCCGCAGACGTGGGCTTGAATACGCACATCGTAGACATCAGCATAATCACACACTTTTTTGGTTTCTGTAAAACCACCACATAAGCCCACATCCGGTTGCAGCACATCCACCGACTGATCTTCCAGATAAGGGCGAACGCCCCAACGGTTGTACAAGCGTTCTCCACCAGCAATGGGCACATTAACCCGCTTGGCGACTTTATCGTGAACCTTTGAGTTAAGGTAGTTTACCGGCTCTTCATAATACAAACAGCCAATTTCTTCGACGATGTCACCCAGTTGGATGGCAGTGGAAGCGCCCAATAAACTGTGGCATTCAAAAATAATATCGCCCTCATCACCCATGGCATCGCGAATGGCCTGCAAACGGGCCTTAAAGAGCTTCATTTCTGCCCGAGAAAATAGCTTGGTGCGATCATAATGGGTTACACCGTCTTTGTCGTATACGATGGGATCCACTTTTACTGCGGTGTAACCTTCTGCCATGGCCTTTTCTGCGGCTTTACCGTAATCGGCAGGATCATTGAGTTTGGTGATTTCCGTATCCCAGTCGAACTGTAGTTGACTGGCATAGGAGCGTAATTTGCCGTTGGTTTTACCGCCGAGGAGCATGTATACCGGTTGGTTTAGCGCTTTGCCTTTTATATCCCATAACGCGGTATCGATGGCACTCATGGCTGAATAAATTACAGGTCCGCCACCCAAGCCCCAGAAGCTTTCTCGCAGCATGCGTGCCCACAGACCTTCAGTGTTAAAGGCATCCCAGCCAATGAGCATGGCTTCGGCTATTTCTTTAATCATGTGTGCCGCGGCACTATGACCTAAATCATAAGCAAGACCGGCTTCCCCTACGCCGGTGATCCCTTCATCGGTGTAAATACGCACAAACACGGGGTTCCACATAGGCCGCTTGGGGCACTCAATGTCAAAAATTTCTACTTTGGTAATTTTCATTTTGATTCCTGATTAGCTGTACGGTGACGGCGGATTACCACCGTCAGCGTGAATTATTCACAGAAGGTGGGATCCAGTTTATAGGCTTTTCTTAACATGGACGGCCACGCCTTTTGTCCACCGGTTTCCCCAGAATGTACAACACTGGCTTGGTCATAAATTCCTTTTACAATGGGGTCGGGGATTTCGATAACATCACCGCCAGCTTGCATTAGCGCCAGTTGGATATCGCAGGCCCGTTCCAAATCATAAAAGCGCATAAAGGCATCGCCTACCGTAGGACCAACCGTAAGGCCGCCATGGTTGGGCAATAACATATGATTGGTGTTACCTAAATCGGTCTGTAACCGTTTTCTCTCATTGCTATTTACCGCCAATCCTTCGTAGCTGTGGTAACTGAGGGAGGGCAAAGAGAATAGTGAGTAC
>NZ_JBAHZB010000165.1:1447-5250 GCF_036697315.1 Alteromonas sp. 14N.309.X.WAT.G.H12 | reverse complement strand
GGGCAGTGGGTGCCCATAATTTAAATTGCACCTGATGTTCATTGACAGCGACGGCACCAAGATCATTGACCTCATCGGCATCATGTTCTGCAGAGGTATACAAGGCATCGATAACCGCGCCCGTTTGTACATAGGACAACCGCAATGGCTTATTATCTGCAGATAATGCCACAACCATCACTTCATGCTTTAACCAGGATTTGATGGTGTCTGTCTCTAGCGGCACAAAATAGGCGTAAAACTTTGCTAGATGCGGGTATTGACGAACAATGGCAGGGGGACGCTCCATCGCCTGTAATTTAATTTTTTCATCGTTATCCCCCTCATGCTTGACCAACACATATTGCCCTTTTTCAGGCAACAGGATCACGCCGTCTTGGAGCCAATGAGCGGCATAGTCGTGCTGCAAGCCCGTGAATTGCTCAGAATTAAAATTGCTAATCGTTTGACTGTATCCATAAAAAGAAAGAGCCATCAATAGGAGCAATAACCCGCTTTGGATAACTTTGGGCCGTTTAATCTCAATCGTCATATTTTTGTTAACCACCTTCAAATAGCCTGAATCAGGAATACGTTAATCGTTAATCTTTATTTAACAAAGGAAAGGCGCATCAGTGCATACGTATTCAATAGGTGTTATACGGGATCCTAGCTTATGAATACGTATTCATATGGTATTCATAAGCCCATTGTCGCTCTAATATCAATATCACCCCAACAACATGAACAATAAATTAACAATAAGAAAACAATCGATGTTAATTCAACGGATGTAACTTAAATGCCGAGGGAGACATTTATGCCTAGTTTCAAACTCAACAAAACCACGTTGGCCTTATTATCAAGTGGTGTATTGACCATTTTTGCACCCATTGCTACTGCCCAAGAAGATAATGAAACCGCCATAGCGGTACAAACAGACACTGCAGAACAAGATAAAGAGATGGAAGTCATCGAAGTATCGGGTTTTCGCCGCAGTATCGTGGAGTCAATCAGTACCAAACGCTACTCTGCAAACGTGGTGGAATCCATCAGCGCGGAAGATATCGGTAAACTACCGGATTCCTCCATCGCTGAATCCATCGCCCGTCTGCCCGGTCTCGCTGCTCAGCGCCTCGATGGTCGAGCCAGCCGCGTCAGTATTCGCGGTTTTGGTGAAAATGAAAGCGGCACCACATTAAACGGCAGAGACCAGGTGTCCATTAGCGACAACCGCGGCGTTGAGTTTGATCTTTACCCTTCAGAAATTATGAGTGGTGTGACGGTTTATAAGACGCCGAACGCCGCCATTGAAGGAGAAGGGATCGCCGGCGTCATCGATTTGCAAACCATTAGACCCCTATCAAAAGAGGGCCGCGTTTTCCAAATTAACGGCACCTTTGAAAAAACCAGTTTTGATAAGCTCAATCCCGATGGCGATGATACAGGTAAAAGAGGCACCGTTTTCTATATGGATCAGTTCCAGGATAACACCCTAGGACTTGCCATTGCCTATTCCACCATGTCTTCTCCCAATCAGGAAAAACGCTGGAACTCTTGGGGGTATCCGGAATTTACCTATGAAGGGGAGGATTACTCCATCTTAGGTGGTGCCAAACCTTATGTACGTTCTTCAACGCTAGACAGAGATAGCACCATGTTGGTGCTTCAGTACCAACCCAATGATGATCTCACCATGAGCTTTGACGGACTTTATGTTGATTATCTCGATACCAAAATACTGCGCGGTATTGAAATTCCCTTTGCTTGGGGACAAGGCTCCATCACAGCAAACTCGGTAGATGAAGCATCAGGTTTTATCACCTCAGCCACCTCCGAAGGTCAGCGCGTTGTGGTTCGAAACGACCATGAAACCCGCGACGCCGAGCTTATCTCGTTAGGTTTTAATACCAAATATCATTTTTCTGACGATGTTAAAGTCGATTTTGACGTTAGCTATTCCAATGCAAAACGTGACGTATGGAGTGTAGAAAGCTACTCAGGTACCGGGCGCGGAGATGAACGCGGTGAAGCGGATACCCTGACCTATACCTTTGATAACGGCAACACCGGCGCCACTTTTGATCACACCTTGGACTACAGTGATTTTGATCTCATTCAACTGGGCGGCCCGTTAAGTTGGGGCTGGAGTAGTGCGCTTAACGAACAATATGGTGTTGTGGGCACTGACTATGAAAACCAACTACAAGATGGCTTTATCAATGCGCCAAGCATTGAAGACGAATTACTGTCCGTCAAACTGTCTGCCGAACAACTGTTAGATAACGATTATATATCAGCCGTTTCTTACGGCGTATCCCATCGCGATCGGGAAAAAAGTAAAGTGTCTGAGGGTTATTTTATGACCCTAAGCAGCTTTAGCTACCCTGACAACACCGGCATGTTAAGTGTGCCAGAAGACTATCGTCTGGGTTCGGTGAATTTAGACTTTATCGGCATGGGCGACATGATTGCCTACGATACCATGGGGCTCATTAATGATGGTTACTACGACTTGCTACAAGAGAGTTTAACCAATACCTCTCATGCCACCAAGTCCTGGACTGTTAAAGAAGAAATTACCTCGGCTTATGTCCAAGCTAACATTGATACAGAAATTGCAGATATGCCCCTTACCGGCCTAATGGGCGTGCGCTACGTACATACCAAACAATCCTCCCAAGGTAATGCCTTTAGTAGTGCCGATGAAATCGTGGCAACGGATATCTCCTATGACTACAATCATATCCTGCCCAGTTTAAACCTGTCATTGCAAATTGACGAGGCACAAACCGTGCGTTTCGGTATCGCCAAAACCATTGCCCGGGCTCGGCTAGATGAAATGAACGCGTCGTTCAGTGCCACCTATAACACCATTCCTGATGAAAATGGCAACTACTGGAGCATCAGTGGTGGTAATCCAAACCTGAAGCCTAAAGAAGCGGTGGGCGTTGACCTTACCTATGAAAACTACTTTAGTGCTGAAGGCTATTTCTCTGTTGCCTTATTCTACAAAGATATCACTAACTGGATCTTCGATGGCAATTACACCACTGATTTATCTGGGGTCGCCAACCCGGCCACCGGTGAAATTCCTGCCACATCCACAGCCACCGGCAGCGGTAAAGTAAACGGCGGTAAAGGTACGATGACAGGCTATGAAATTTCAGGCACCCTGCCCCTCAATAGCTTCTCTGAGTATCTGGACGGATTTGGTCTTATTGCCAGCTATACGGGGATCCACTCGGATATCGAAGACCAAAACGGCAACGATTATCAATTGCCGGGTTTATCCGACACCATAGCGACCCTCACCTTTTACTATGAGAAAAAAGGCTTCTCGGTACGTGCCAGTATGCGTTATCGCGATGACTTTAAAGGTGATGTTTATGGCCTGGGTTTCGACACCGTACAAGTGGATATTCTTGGCGAGACCATTTGGGATGCGCAAATTGGCTACGACTTTGGCGAAGCCGGTTTTGATAAGTTAGACGGGCTATCCATATTCCTGCAAGGATACAACTTAAACAAAGAACCCTTTACCTCACTGCAAGGTGATAACAATTTACAGGTTCGAGACTACCAAGATTACGGCAGCTCTTATCTGGCAGGCTTTAGCTACAAATTCTAAATGGGTTAATGTTTATGTCTTAAGCCCTTGTCTTAAACAGACAAGGGCTTTTTTTATCGCTTCACCTTTAGTCAATACCTCGTAAATTACCCCAAACACCATTAGGTTAAGCCCCTCACCGCTTGGCTCTAGGCCCAAGGCCCATGCCTTAATCTGATGCCCTAGCACCGGCAAATTTGCCCCCTGTTATCCC
>NZ_JBAHZB010000165.1:0-1437 GCF_036697315.1 Alteromonas sp. 14N.309.X.WAT.G.H12 | reverse complement strand
AGGTAAAAGCGTCCATGCCGTTGCCTCCTTTTGCTTTCCCTTACACCACTTTTTGCCAAGACGACTCAGTCATCAGGCACAAAAAAAGCAAGCCAAGGAGACCTTGGCTTGCTTACCTATTGAACTTCGTTGAATTAGTTTAGTTGGTAGAGCCTGAAACTAAGACCTTCCATGGCACCTTGGCCTAAATCAGAGGCATAGAGCAGGTGTTCTTTATCCAGCTGAGGAAGATTGATATTCTGCGGTTTATCACTGGTATTAAACACCACCGCAATACGCTGACTGACGCCATTGTCATCGGTATATTCCCGGGCGATGGCAAATAACCCAGGGGTAGATTGCCCATACAACACAGACTGTTTACCGCGGCGCAGCGCCGGATATTGCTGATACAAGGACGCATAGCGAGCAAAAGCGTTATACAGCGGATGGGAGGGATCAAAGTTATCATCTGCGGTGGTTTTCTCCGTCGCCAACAAGTCATCATCATTATAGCTAGCAACAAAAGAGGGCATCATGTCTTGCCGGGAGTCCTGATCACCGCCGTCCCCCACAAACCCTTGCTCGTCACCATAATAAATAACCGGGACACCACGACAAAAATAAATCATGGCATAAGCTAATTGGGTACGTTGGGTCATTTGCGCATCAGTATAATTAAACTCACTCTGCTTTAACTTATAAGCAAAACGCCCCATATCATGATTGCCGGTAAAGTTAACAAGATCATTCGCATCATAACCCTGTTCATGATGATACAGGTTATCTTGTGCAAAAAGCGCGGCCAATACATCCGTCCCCTCTTGCTTCACAAGCACAGACTCAAGGGCACCTTGGAAGGCAAAGTCTAATACTGAGGGCAGTTTGGCTTTATTGATATACTGGCTCAAAAGAGACACATCAAAACTGTACACCTCGCCAAACATCATAAAATTTTCTATTCCTTGGGTTTTGGCATAATTCATCAACGCCGGAGAAAACTGCTGCCAAAACGTCATATCAACATGTTTAACCGTGTCGATACGAAACCCATCGGGCTTAAATCTTGAAATAATGTTTTTATAAATATCGGTCATTCCAGACACCACCTCGGCCTGAGATGTATCTAAATCATCGAGCCCGGCAAAATCACCGTTAACCGCGCTTTCCCCTTCCCAGTTTGAGTCGCCCTGATTATGGTAAACCCCACTATCATTTAACCATGCAGGCACCTTTACCTTGTCTTCCCCTTGCGGAATATAGGGCGTGTAATTGTCCGTTGCCAAGGTATCTGTGGGCTTATATTCACAGTGGGGTTGACCCGTACTCTTGAGTAGATTTTCCGATCCATGACATTCCTGGTACTTGATGATATCGGCAGTATGGTTGGTGATAATGTCAAAAAACACCTTGATGTTGCGGCTATGGGCAGCATGGATAAATTGCTTTAATTCTTCT